>JADGAM010000118.1 GCA_015232015.1 Oligoflexia bacterium
CTACTAATTCATATTCAAAGTTAAAAATGAGTAGTAATAATATTATTATTACTGCAATTAATGAAAAAATTGTTATTCGATTTATTCGTGAAAAATATTTTACTGGCGCACTCATGTGATTTTCTTACTCCGCTATAGTACTTGCTAGATTATCTTGCTTTTGTCTTTTTATAAATTTTATTAATTTTCGAGAGCGTTTCAAAATCGTTGCTAACACTCGAAAAATCAATACTCTCCTTTGGTCCCAAACAAAAAATTCCGTTATAAAGTAAGCTTTTCGTTAGTAACTGCAAAACTTGATCTTGAAGATCTTTGTTAAAATAAATCAAAACATTACGACACAAAATAATATGCATTTGATTAAAACAACCATCCGTAACTAAATTATGTGTGGAGAAAGTAATGTTATTTTTTAAATTATTATCAATAATCACTCTGTCGAATTTAGAATAGTAATAATCAGTAAATGAATGTTTGCCACCTGCCTTTCGATAATTTTCTGTACCAATTTTAATAATATCAATTGGAAAAATCGCCTCTTTAGCAATATTAACGGACTGCTCATTCATGTCAGTAGCGTAAATATTACAACGATCATATAGTTGTTCTTCGAAAAGCATTATTGCAAAAGAATATACTTCTTCTCCAGTAGCACATCCTGCATGCCAAATATTTATTCGAGGATATGACTTCAAATAAGGAAATATTTTCTCTCTTGTTTCCTTAAAAAAATCAGGATCTCGATACATTTCAGTTACAGTTACAGAAATTGCATTGATCATATTTTTCAAAACAGTAACATCATCTAAAAGATCAGGAATTATCTCTGCTATACTTTGATATTTAGAGTTTTGAAGAAAATTCCCGATTCTTCTTGTCAGCGAAGGACGGGAATAATTCCTAAAATCATATCCATATTTTTGATAAATTGCCTCTAATAAAAGATTGATTTCAATTTCTTCATTTCCAACATTATGAATTTTATTCATTTTATTTATTAAATTTGCTCGCAGATATTATAAAAATGGCCTGATAATAGTATAATCCATATGGGCTTTATCTCAAATATAAAGCAAAATTGGTTCTATCTAAGTGCCCACCTTTCGAAGTGGCCCTCTAAAATCAATAACACCCATCGATCATCCAACACCTCCACACTACATGATTGTATAAAAAATAGCCCCTTTAAGCGTATGGTGGGTAGTTTGTTTTCCTAATTGGTTAGGTATTGTTATATTATCTTTGGCCATTTGTTCACGTAAAAATTTTTGTCCAAGATTATTAACAAAAAGAATTAATGAAATGACGGCCATCATGGCCTCAATTCGTTCTACTTTAGTAAGGAATACTGTTAATAATGTCTTTAAAATACCGATAAGTATGAGTATGAGTATGTAGTTATTAAAAAAACTTACAACAGGCCTAACAATAATATAACGACACTACCTTGAAAAAGGATTTAAGATGAACTATCACAATGGTAAAAAATATTCTATATTATTTTTCCTCACATTTTTTTTCTGTTTTTTTACTTTATTCCTGCATAATCTTCCTCAATCTCAGGCCGAAGGAATACCTATTTCAATGGCCAAAGGAACTCACTCAATATTCAAAGAGGAATATCAACCGTTTTTCTCTCCATTAGTGGGAATGTCATATAGCGATCAGGTGAAAAACTATTATAAATTTGGAAATGAGAATGACTCTTTTGTAAAGCTGATCCGAGAGATGTATTATGAGTCCGATCCAGTGACCATTGCTCCAAGCGATCTTAAAGGGGCAAAACATTTAGGTCCTGCGATTATAGGAAAAATCAATGCTGAATTATTTTCTTTAATACAAAAGGACGGACAACCACTAAAAGATTTGCTCGATTCAAAAAACAAGAAAGGTCGAGACGAATATCTTGATAAATTAAAAAAAATGATAAAAAAAGATCCTTTTGTAAAAAATTCTCTTGCAAACGATTCACTTGAATATAAAAAACTCAAAAAGGAGCTTTTGGACCTTCCATCTATACAAGGACTTTCTCCTGAAGAAAAAAAGAAGAAAGAGGCCGAGATAAGCAGAAAAATGAAAAAATTTAATGCAAATATGGCCGAGCAAGATCTAATGAAGTTACCAGAATTGATTCTTTCTGTATTAAAGGAAAGTATTGTTGATAAAAAATATCCTACAGAGAATATCTTTAAAGTTTTTACAAATTTGTTATGGAAGAAAATCAACAGCAAAAAAGATTTAATCCCTTATTTCCAAGCAATGACAGCTGTGCCTTCATCCTTTGCTCAAAAAACTGATGGACAGCAATCAACTTGGGAGCTTAGCAAACGTCAAGAGTGGTTAGAGCAAGCATTTGAAGCAAAAGATATTATCCGTGACCTTAATAAAGTTATGGAACTTGATAGTGAAAAAATTTTCTTTCACCTTGATCTTTATAAAAAATTACCTCTTCATCGTTTTACCACTATCTCTATTCCAGAATACAATAAATCTTTTATCAATTGCGGAGAAAACTCTTTACTTAATTTTTTCAATTTACTTCTTTATGATAAAAAAAATAAATCCTTTGATTATAAAATGCTTGAAAAGTTAAAAGATGAAGGTCGTCTTAATGTCAGTGAACAACTAATTCAATTTTATAAGAAGTATCCTTCTTTTGATTTACAAAATTCACCGGAAGCGCTTAAGGCCTGGGCGAAAATGCTTTGTGGTTTACCTGGAGTTGATTATAGTGATTCGGAAACAAGTCCTGGCTGTTCAATAAAAGGTACAGGCGCTACAAATATGCTTTCTGTTATTAAAAACTTGATTTCTCCAGTGAAAGATTGGAATGAATTGTTTTTGAAATTGAAGGCCTCCGGAAGTAATTCCGAAATAGATAGTTTAAACGTTGATAAGACAGATTATGGAAAATTATTTTTTAAATTAAATTCAGGAAACAACAGTGAGAAATATAAATGGAATTTTGATGAAGGTCATTTTTTTATCGATTTTTTTTCTGGAGACAAAGAAGTTCAAGCGGAGGGAGAAAGTGATTCACAAATGAATGTTTTATTTAAAGCTATTTCAAACAAATATTTATCTAGTCACTTTTTTTCTTCATCGCCCTCTCAGCTTGAAATACCGCTCCAACTTCTCTCATGTATAGAGAAAAAAGCTCTTGATAGCAGATATATTCCAGAATTGATAAAATCCTTTCCTCTTACTATCAAAGATGATTCTCTTTTAAGAGAATTAATTCTTTTAAATGACTTAAACTCCTCAAAAGATAAAGCAAAAATCCTTTCTGCTTTAATGGAACGAAATACTACTCCGAGTAAGGAATTAAATGAACTTGTTAACAAGCTTTTTTCCTCACTAGATTCAGAGGATAAAATAAAAGTTTTAGAAAGTATTATTTCTCAAAAGAGTTTTTCATGGAATGATTTCTTAGCATCAGAAATAAAAAAATTATCCGCTAAAGACAAGACAAAATTATTTCCCTCAATCCTTTATGAAAAATTGTCGACATTTTATGATCTTATAACCCCTCAAACTATTTCTTTAGCATCTGAGAATGATAGAGTGATGAGTGTTTTGCAGATAGTGAAGAGTAACATTCCTTCGCTTTTTCCTCTGGTCACCTATGATAACATTAAAGACGAAAGTCCATTTATGAAGCGCAGGATTGCCTGGACTATCATCAATAAACAACATAGAGAATTATATTCCATATTAAAACCTGATTTAATAGAAGCTGCCCATTACGATGCTGAACTGATAACAAAAATTATAAATCAAAAGATTGTTTCACTCTATCCTATATTATTAACCAAAGGTTTTTTTGAAAAGCAGGATGAAAAGACAAAAAAAATATCTTATCATTAATATTGGCAAACTCTATCGAAGAGCTTTTTACTTTGGTAATTGAAAATACTACACTTCTTACAACAACAGAATTGGATCAAATGAAAAATTTAGTTAAAGAAAGTATAAATGGTTGTAAAAAACAATCTGGCGATTCAGAAATAGTAAAAAGATTACACCTTCTTGAAAATTGGCAGCAAATCCTTTCACAGATACAGACAGTGACAAAAAAATAAGTAAGCTTAAACCAGTTTAAATTTAAATTAAAATTAGCACGAATTTTGAAATTTGGAAAATCTTTGATTATGAAAAAGTTAAAACGACAGGGCCTTTTTTTATCTTCCCTCTATAAGCCACTCTTTGGCATCAGCTTCATTGTCGAAAATTTTTACGCTTTTATCGCCTGTAAAAAAAAGATAACCTTTAAATAACAATTTTTTACTGTGGAATCAATCCCAATGGTGGCAGTTTTCTTTGTATAGGTGGAGTAATTTTTAGCAATTTCTTTAAGTTTGCTCAATCCTTCATTAGAAATATAAGCATTAGTGTAGTTTGAGAGTATATAGATGATCTCTCTATTGTTCTTATACATATTCTTTCTCTCCTTCTTTTAATAATGCCATATCTTTTTGTTTAACTCATGCATAAAATGTCACGATTTGTTAAATTTAGTTCGAATTTTAATTTAAAAGGAAAAAATAGAGCTAAATCCTAAAGATGTAGTTAATAGATCGACAATTGCCGGCCATGATCGAGGCCCTTTTTTACTTCTCGTTATTTTGAACAAATACTTGAACAAGCGGAGATAAATGATTTTGCAATAGTTGAATTTTCATCCCAATATGCATGAATATAAGAGGCAACTATTCTTATTTTAATTTCTCTAATTTCATCTTTTTCTTCAATACAATCAGCATATGTATTATATGTAGTAGATATAGTGGACATGGTAGATGTGTAACCTTCATGAAATTTTTCGTTATTTCTAATTTTTGTTACATCAAATATTAAATTATTTTTATCTTCTATAGCATTTACTAAATCTGAGTAACGAAACTGATGACCTTTAAATGTTGTATTAATAGGTCCCAAGATAGAATCTTTATTTGTAACAACCTCAACATAACCAAGCGCTTTTAATTTTTTTTCCATCTTGGCGGTGCCTTTAATTATTCCAAGCATAGGAAAATTTTCACCCTCTAGGGTTTGAATATACTCTGATAAATACATTAATCCTCCACACTCAGCGTAGATAGGGATTTTTTTATGAACTGCTAATTCTAAAATAGATTCTTTTAAAGAAAAATTTTCAGAAAGCTCTTTAGCATATAATTCTGGATATCCACCTCCAATAATTAGGCCATTAATATTTTTCGGTAATGACTTATCTTTTAATGGTGAAAAGAAAACAATTTCTGCCCCTTCTCTTTTTAAAAGTTCGAGATTTTCTTCATAGTAAAAATGAAAGGCATCATCAAATGCAACCGCTATTTTAATTTTAGATTTTGAGTATTCATTAGGAACTACTATTGAGGTATCTTTTTCTTTGGTTTTAATTTCAAGTAAAGGTATCGCACTTTGCGCCAATGATAAAATTTTATCTAAATCACAACATTTTTCTATATCACTAACTAAAGAAGAAAAATCATCAATTGTAAGTCCACTACTAAAAGCTGTAGTTAAACCTAAATGACGTTCAGGAAAAATTTTTTCTTTTTTAAAAAGTCCTCCAACAAGAGGAGGAAGAAGTGGAGAAAGTAAGTTGGTTGAAAGTGAATTATTTAAAACATCTTTTAGTAGTTGCAAATGATTGATACTTCCTACTCTATTTGCAAGAACTCCTTTTATTAACTTTTGTTTTGGACCTAACTCATGATCAAAATTATAAAAACCAGAAACCATGGCGGCCAATGATGAAGACATTCCAGAGGCATCAACAACAAGAAATGTTGGTGTTTGAGTCCATTTTGCAACAAGCGCCGAAGATCCTCTGGGATTATTTATAGTAACACTATCAAATAATCCCATAGCTCCCTCTATAATTACCAAATCATATCCAAGGGATTTTTTAATAAAAAAATTGTTTAAGGCCTTTTGATCTAAGATCCAACTGTCAAGATTATAGGTTTTTTCCCCTGTAGACATTTGATGATAGGTTGGATCTAAATAATCAGGTCCACACTTAAATGTTAAAACTTTTAGTCCTCTCCTCTTAAATGCCTGCACTAAACCTACAACAAATGTAGTTTTGCCAACTCCACTTGAAACTCCTGCAACAAGAATGCGAGGGATATGAAAATTAATAATCAACTCCTTTTTTGGCCTTAATTCCAATATCAAAAGGATGTTTTTTGGAATCTATCTCTGAAACTAAATCCGCCATTTTTTTTATATCTTCAGGGCAATCTCTTCCAGTAATTATAATATCAGTTGAATAAGCAGCATTTTTTATATCTGTAATAATCTCAGCTAAAGATAAAAAATTAAAATTAAGTGCGTGAGTTAATTCATCTAATATAACTAATTGATAATTTTCATTTGAAAGAATCTTCTTAGTCTCTTGCCAAAGTAGTTGCGCCTTATTTCTATCCTCTTTTAGGGATGCTTCATCTTTATTCCAAGTAAATCCACTATTCATGGTAATCCACTCTACTCTTGGATCATTCTTAAAATAAAGCATCTCTGCTGTTATCCACTTACCCTTAATAAATTGAATGACAGCACATTTTTGCGTTTGATTTTGATTTTGATTTTGCTCTAATTTTTCATATGGTAAGTAAGCAAGTTTTCTTATCATTGTTCCCAGTGCTGCTGATGTTTTTCCTTTACCATTTCCCGTAAATACTAATAAAAGTCCCTTCTCGTTTTTTTTACTTAGAGGCCGTTTCAAAAGGCCTCTAACACTTTCATCCTTTACACTTTCATCTTTTACACTTTCATCCTTTTTCCATGTGTATTTAGGATAAAGTTTAACCACATCACCAACAACAATTAAGGCAGGATAATTAGAATTTGATTCTTTATTATCTTTATCTGCATTATCTTTATCTGTTAAATTTTTTCCACTAGCAAAACCGTCAAGTGTATCAAGTATAATTTCTTCATTAGGTAATGATACATTTTTAATTAAGGCCGCAGTAGTTTCAGCTGCCCTTCCTAAATCAATTAAACGTTTACAATTTTCTACTATGTAGTTACTACCCATATAAATTACAATTGAACCATTTGCTTTCGCAACTGCCTCCCAACTACTTTTGCAATTACCATTTGTTACTAGATTATTATGATGAAAATCATGACCACTTATAAACGTTACATCCGAGGAGAAATCCCTATGAGTTAGTGGTATTCCAAGTGTAGATGCAAATGCTAACCCTGAAGTAATTCCTGGAACAATTTCAAATGGAATACTATTTTTTATTAAATCATCAATTTCTTGAGCTGCTCGACCAAAGATCATGGGATCTCCCTGCTTTAATCGCGCCACACTTTTTCCCTCAAGTGCCAGTTTTATAACCTCTGGATGCATGCCATTTGCAGGTTGTTTTTCTTCTATTTGTAATTGTTTTGTTCTTTCTCCATGTCTATATCCAACAGAAATAAGAGTAATATTACTTTGAATTAGTTCTAAAATTTGAGGTGAAATAAGAGCATCATAGGCAATTACATCCACACTATTTAAAACATCTAATGCCCTCAAAGTTAGCATTTGAGGATCTCCTGGTCCTGCCCCAACTAAATATACTTTCCCGATTTTTTTTTCACTCGTCATTTAAATTACCTCTTTAATTTTAAATTTACTTTTCTATATCTCTATATAAGTGAGCAAATTGTTCTGAATACAATTTTGAATTTTCAAAATCACATTTTCCTAAAACCTCACCTACAAATATAATACTTTGTAAATTTATAGAGGACTTGCTCATCTCTTGCTCTAAGTTTTTTAAATTTGTTTTTAATATTTTTTGATCTGGCCAAGAAGCACGATATACTACCCAAGATGGACAATCACTACCATAAAATGGCGTTAGTTCTCTAACAATACTTTTAACTAACTCAATATTTGAACTTAAAAAAAACACCATGGTGGCCTTGGCCTTTGCAAGTATATTTAATTTTTCACTTGAAGGCATTGGCGTTCTCCCTTCAACTCTTGTAATAATTATTGTCTGTGATAATTCAGGCAAGGTTAACTCTTGACCTAAAGTTGCGGCCGCCGCCTGAAAAGATGAGACACCTGGAATTACCTCCCATGCGATATTAAGCTCATTCAAATCTCTTATTTGTTCAGCAATAGAACCATATATAGATGGATCTCCAGTATGAATACGCGCCACACTTTGATTATTTTTATTCGCTTCAACTATTACTGCTATTATATCTTTTAAAGTCATGGTTGCAGAATTAAATACTAAAGCATCTTTTTGTGCATAATTTTTTATAATCTCTTCAGAAACCAGTGAACCTGCATAGATAATAACTTCACACTTTGCAATTGTTTTGGCCGCCTTTATAGTAATTAACTCAGGGTCTCCTGGCCCTGCACCTATAAAAAATACTTTCATCTTCGTATTCACAATCTATATCCCCTAGGAGTAATAATTATTTCTTTATTTATATTCATATTTACATTCATATTTATATTCTTATTTATATTCTTATCAATGTATGAGTATGAATTACTATTACCAATTAAAATTGTTGTAAACATATCAAATTTATTTTGATGATCTAAAAGACTCTCAAGTGTAGTTACAAAACATTCTTCTCCCTCCCTAAACGCATTTTTTACAACACCTACTGGAGTATTAGGAGGGCGGTATGTTGATAAAATTTTATGTGCTAATTTTATATGATTTTTTCTCTTAGTAGATGAAGGATTATAAAAAACAATTTCAAAATCCCCTTTGGCGGCCGATTCAATTGCTGCTTCAATTCTCTCCCAAGGAGTAAGTAAATCTGATAATGAAATTGTACAAAAATTATCTGTAAGAGGGGCACCTAAAAGAGAAGAAACGCTCTGAGCAGCAGTCACACCTGCTATAACACTAAATTTAAAGCGATATGGAGTTTGTAAAAGCTCGCAAACAAGAGCGGCCATTCCATAAATAGTAGCATCCCCTGAAGAAATAATTGCAACTCTTTTGCCTTCATGGGCCTTATCAATTGCAATTTGCGCTCTCTCTTTTTCACGCTTCATTCCGGAAACAATAATTTCTTGATGAGCAAGCATCTTTTCTACTAAAGCAATATAGGTAATATGTCCTATAACCACATCAGCATTTTTTATTGTTTGATACGCTTTTATTGTCATTTGTTCTATATTACCAGGGCCAATACCTACTACTGCTAGTTCTCCAAAATAATGACTTAAATGATCTAGATGACCTAGATGATGATTGTCGTTGGCCGTACATTCTCGCCTACAAATTGCTACTGTAACGTTTTTTCCACTCTCACTGTCATGATATTTTTGTTTTGTAACTATCAATTTTGCTGTTGCTGATGCTGATGCCGATACAAGAGCAGCGGCCTCCGCCACTGAGGGAGATCCAACAATTGATTTTACTTTTTCGGAAGGATTTTTAATTAAAGATTCATTAATTTCCTGCAGATTTTCGGCAGAATAAAAATTAATAGAAACATTTAATTTTGAAGCATATTCTAACAAACCTATTTCATCTTTTTTTAAATCAATAGATGCTAGTGAATGAATAGAATTAATACTTAATTTAAATTGATTAAAAACTTCAAGTACTGCACGCTCAATTACATTTTGAGAGGTATGTCGATCACAACCAATGCCAACAACCAAACTTTTCGGGCGGTAGATTAATGTTTTATCATCAATAATATTATTTTCATCTCGATCAGTAATTAAAAGTTTAGCATCGTAATGGTTATCACTGTCGTTATTGCTAATTGATATATTGGAAGGAAGTGAAGAATCACTATTTTGCCACCACCTTCTCTCTCCAGCTTCTTGAATGACTGAAATTTTTTTTCCATTAACAATTGCCTTACTCACCTTATGTAAATTCATTTTTGTTTTTTCATCAATAGTCCAAGGATTTGCAAAATTACTACCCAAGATATCTGCGCTAATTGTTTTTTGTACATCTGATGAAGTAGTAATAACAGGCGCTGCCGCTAATAAATTGGCAACTTTTCTACAAAATGAATTTGCCCCACCAATGTGTCCTGAAAGCACACTGATAACATTTAGAGCATGTTCATCAATACAAAGTACTGCGGGATCTTTTCTTTTATCATTTATCAAAGGAGCAAGAAAGCGAACAACTATTCCTAAACTAAATATGCATATAATATAATTATATTCGCTAAATATTTTTGTAAATACTTCACTTGAGATTTCGTTAAATACGCTGATCGTACCTAAAGATACACCTGCAGATACATCTGCAGATATATCTGCTTCTAATGATTTTTGAATCTTTAAAGCAACACTTGATCCTTTTTCAGTTATAGCTATTATTGCAATTGTAATTTTTTTATTGTTATTATCGTTGTCCACTGCGATCTCCACTTAATATTCCTTTCCTTTTTCTTAAATAAATTATAACCATGGAAAAATAATTTTTTTTCTCTTCTTCAATATTTAATTGTTTTAAATCACGACAAATCCTCTCTCCTTCCATGGTGGCCTTAAGTACATACACCGCCTTTTCTAAGACCTGCTCTTTTTCAAGTTTAATAATTAATTGATCTAAAACTTTAAATACTTTTGTTAATACAATTGTATCAAAGTCTCCTAATAAACGCGGCAGCACTTCTAGTCCATAATGAGCAGGTAAAACACAAAGCCTCTCTTCACCTTCAATTAATGTTTCATTTAAAAGCGCACTGGCGGCAATAAATGAAGTTACAGCAGGAACAATTTCAACTCTTTGATTTGGTATATATTTTTTTACTCGCTCTAAAATATAAGCGAATGTACTATAAATTGCAGGGTCTCCTTCAGTAATAAAGGCGACATTTAAATTATTTTCTAATTTGTTTTTTATTTTTAAAAAAGCTTCATCCCAAGCGCTATTTAATAGTTCTGGTCCTTGTTTCATAGGAAATGTTAACTCTAATATTTCAATTTTTGATTCTGATTCTGACAAAGAAGGTAGTGCCTTATGTAAAATAGAAAGTACTAATGATTTTGCATTATCTGATGCTTTTGGAGCAACAATAACATCAACCTTCTCTTTTAAAATCTTAAGCGCACGTAGAGTAATTAAATCATCTGCTCCAGGGCCTAATCCTATTGCATATAATGTTGTCTTTGATTCATTCATAATTTTGTTTATTTTCCTTTTATTATTTTAAACAGATGAATTGGATTTAAGGGATTATAACGTGAATACTCTCCACAAGTAGTTGCTCTAGAGATATTTATTAAAGTTACTTCTGGTTTTTTATAACCTAGTAAATTTAGAGTTTGTAATGATTCAGAAACACTTTCTAATGTAACTGCATTTATTACAAGACGTCCTCCATCTTTAAGATAATTATATGTTGATGTAATAATATCTGATAGTTTTCCTTTGTGCCCACCAATAAATATTGCATCTACTTTTTCATCGCCTTTTAGCTTTAATGTTTGAAAAATCTCTGGTGCCTCTCCCTCAATCAACTTAATATTATCTGCTGCAAATTTATAAATATTTTTTTCACATAACAAAAAATTATTTTTATTACACTCAAAAGCGTACACCCTACCTTCACAAGCAAGTTCGGCAGCCTCTATAGCAATAGAACCCGAACCCGTTCCAACATCCCAAATAATACTATTATCACTTATCTCAAGTGCCGCCAAGGTTAGTAGACGAATCTCTTTTTTAGTAAAAACTCCTTTAACTTCCTTAACTTCCTTAACTTCCTTAACTTCCTTAACCTCTTTTTCCTCTTCATTCTTTAAAAAATAATCTATCTCACTTCGATAAGAGATGGTTTTATGATGGTCTTTTTTATCTTGTAATAAAATTAGTATACATAACGAAGAAAATTCTTTTTTATTCTTCAATTCTGCCAATTGCTCTAAAGTATAATAAGTGATTTTCTCATCAATTCCCTCTAGATTTTCTCCCACCACTGCTTGCCAGCTATTATTATTATTTTCTTGGAATGGACTAAATTGAATTAAGTATGAAGCAATTTCAGTGGGAGTATGTTTATGATCTAAATATATTGCAACTTTATGTTTGTTTTTTATCTTATTAGCAAGACCTTCTACAATTGTCTCACTCCCGTGCAAAGAAATCCAAAAAGCATCCTCCCAACTAACTGCAATTCTTGCAAATGCAATTTGCATAGCACTCGCATGTGGAATAATCTCTAGAGTACCAACATCATCAACCATTTTTGTAAGTAACTTTGCAATTCCAAAAAAAAGAGGATCTCCTGAAGCAAGCACAGCTACATTTTGTTCACAACTTTTATCTACAATTTCTTTTAATTGTTGTTCCATAGAGTAAGAATGATTACCCCTTATAACAATCTTTTCCCCTTTAAACTGAGGGAAAAATTCTAGTAATCTCTTTGCTGCAAATAATACTTCAGCACTCATTATTTTATTAAATGCATGTGGAGTAATTCCCATACAACCATTATCACCTACTCCTACTACACTTATTGCTTTTGGTTTTTTAAGAGACTCTCTCATTGTTTTTTGTGTATTTATAATTGCAGCTGCAGGCACATCAGCGGAAATATTACTTAATTTCATTAAAGCGTGAATGATGGCCACAGCTATAGTGCTGCCACCTTTTCTACCTCTTACTGTAATAAAAGGAATACCAATATCACTATTGCTATCACTATCACTATCGCTGTTTCCATTCTCGAAAAGACTCTCTTTTGATTCTACTGCGGAAACAAAGCCAACTGGCACCCCTACAATTAATGCTGGT
>JADGAM010000119.1:0-3238 GCA_015232015.1 Oligoflexia bacterium
TTAGGTATTTCATTAAAAAGAGTATGAGCAACTCTAAATGACCCAAATGGTGTTTGAACCATCCTTATCATAATATCAAAGTTGCCGTTATTGTCTTTATAAACAGGTAACCAGCGAAGCAAAGCATTCATTTCAGTTTTTTGCTCATACTTATAATTTGTTTTATATTCTACTGCAAAACTCTCAGTTGCAATTAAATTTACTTTATATTCCAAAGGATTTATTGCTGTTATTGTAAACAAAAGCAAAATTATAAATTTCAGAGTGCTATCTAATTTTATTTTAGAAGCTAGTTTAATAATGTAATTCATTTTGCATACGCTCCATTATTTAATATGTTTGAGGCGAATTAATCAATAAAATCTGTTTCAGAGGCACAACAAAAGTTCCTGGCCCACCATCCTGGTTTACTTAATTTTTGTTTTATCTGCTGATTAAGACCAGTAACAGCTGTACCAGGTACTTCTGAAAGAATTTTTGTTCTAGTATCTTTAACTTTCTTAGCTGTTTTATCATCTGTTTCTTCTGAAACATTAGTGTGAAATTGTTCTGACATGTATTGGGAAAATTTAATATCTGATTTTTTAGGCAAATTATTTTTATAAAATTCATGAAGTGTAGTAGCATCACTAACACTTTTATCAGTTAAGGCCTGTTGTAGTTTTAATATGAAATCTTGATTTTGTAAAACACGCAACTTTGCATTTTCTTCTAATAATTCAATGATCTTTATATATTCTGTTGTACCAGAAGTTAATTTGTTTTTTGGAGTTAAGTAAATTAATTTTAAGATAGCATCCTCTTCAATAAATTTACATCCTTTAAGTTTTCCATTGCAATCACCTTCAACAATTTTAGTGGTATTTTCATTCAGATTTTTAATCATTGTCTCAATTAATAAGTCTGTTGATTCATATTCATAATCAACATCTTTGTCCATTACCTTTTTAGGCCAAATAATTTTAGTTGCGAATTTCTTGGCGGTGAGAGCAATCAAATATTTTTTCCAATTCTCAGTAACATTAACACTTTCTTGCTCCCACAATTTTGAAAAATCACTTAAATTTAAAGGTCCCTTTTGAAGCAATTCCTTTGGTACAGATTTCATTGCACGAGTTGATACATCTATGAAAACTGCTCGTTGTAAGTTTTTAAGTGACTCTGTTGATAGGTCAACAGTATCAACTCTTTCCTCTATGAAATTTTTCATATCGCTTGTGGCCCACAAATTTCCGCCAGAATCGTATACACTAAGTAACATTTTCTTTGTATCGTAAGTGACTTTAAGAGGAGTTTTTTGTGTTAATATATTCTTAGGATCTGCTTCAGCTACTTTATTAATGGCAGTTGCTAACTCAGTTGATAAAGCTGAAAAATATTTACCAATAAGCTGTTTAAGATTTCTTCGTCCCATATTTGGTTGAATCACATCTTCAATCACCAGATTAAGAGATCTTTCATCAAATTGAAAATCAATATTATTAACTTTTTCTTTGGCCATGCCTGTGTCCAAGAGATCAGTTGCAAAAAAGTCTATTGTCTCTTTGGTTACAATTTTTCTCCAAACTATGTCCGAAAATGGGGCAATACTAATTATACTTTTATTTAATCCCAAACGTTGAACATCATCATCTTTTATGTCTGGATAAAAATAGGTTTTTACCCATTTAGTAAAGTATTGATCAACATCTTTACATTTTTCTTTTGCTAATACTTTTTTAATGCTTTCTTGATAGCCAGATAATGTTTTTTGCTTTTGAGGAAGTTTTTCAAATTCCTTGTTTGCTGCTGAGTAAAGAGGAAGAAGGCCTGCATATATCATGATTACATGTGGATAAATTTTCTCTGTTCCATCAGCATCAATGTTTTCTGATTGATGGATAAAATAACTTAATAATTCTTGTGGATGTTTTTTTAAAGCTTTCATAATTGATTCATCTGTTTTTACTCGCGCCTTTCCAAATATTTGAGGATACTCTTCTCTCATCTTATTTATGATAGTAATTGATTCTACTTCTAAGGTATCTTTTTGTGATTTTAATTTGTTAATTTCTGATTCGATCACTGTTGATTCACTAATAACAACACTTTCACTATCTTTTCCTTTGGATTTATCTTTTTTCCTCTTACCTTTTTTAGAAGATGAAGAAGCTGCATTATCATCACTTGCGCCTTTTGATTTATCATTTGTAGCAACTGCTTCTACTGTATCTACTCTTTTTTCTATAAGAGCTTGTTTTTTAGCTTTTAGTACTTCTATTGCGCTCTCTTTTTCGGAGATACTTTGCATCTTAGTAGATAACTCTACCAATGCTACTTTTGGTGTTTTATTATATTTTACACGAAAACTACCATTGCCTAAAAGATCATGTACTTTATCAATACTTTTAACTCTTGCTGTTTGTTGCTCTTTAGTTAAATCTGAGAATTTTTTCAATCTAAAAAATTCATCATAAACAAAAACATGAGGAAGAGAATGGTCTCCACGATTAATACCATGATGAATTACTTCTTCATAAGGAACAGTTATTTGATCATTTTCAAAAGAAATAGTATGAACATTGGATTTTGGCAAACCCATTAATTTTATAAAATCATCTAAGTAAGTAGTTTTTCCAATAGAAGCAGGACCCATAATACCTATTTTTGCTGGAGCACTAGGCCTCTCATATTTTATAGCACCTTTTTGACCTTTTCTTGCCTCTGGTAAAAATGTAGTATTGCTACCTTCAAAGCCGATGTGCTCTTGTTTAAATTTTTCCTGATCTTTAGCAATTTTTTTCGTATCAATTTTTTCAAGAGGTTTAGAATTTTTTAATTTTTCTTTTTTAGCTATTTTTTCAAGACCAGTTTGAACTAAACTCTTTAAATCAACATCTTTAATAGAAGTACCGCTCTTGCTAACACTACTAACTTCTTCTGCAAATAATTTATCAACATCGATATCAGCAGATAATGTGTTTGAATCATCAATTTCATCAGTAGGGGACAGGGAAGAATCCTCAACAACAACTTCATCAGTATTATTTTCGCTTGAAGAGTCATCTACAGCTGAGGTTACGGTTTCACTTAAAGCAGTTGTTGGGGCCTTTTTTGTTTCGATTGCATTTCTTCTTTCAATAGCAGTATTTAGCATACGTTCATCATCTGAAGCTAACGTAGTTTGTAAGTAACAACTACTTATAAATAGTAAAAACATTATTGTTATTAAATTTTTCATTTGTTAAAAAAACCTCCT
>JADGAM010000119.1:3259-4600 GCA_015232015.1 Oligoflexia bacterium
AAAAAATAACTTTTTTATACAAACAAATTTAATTTTATTGATAATTATGGAAAATTTATTTTATTTATTTTTAAAATAATTGTTATTGTAATATTATTAAGTGTTTATGAAGGTATTAAAGAAAATTTATTTATGAAGTAGAGTGCAACAAATTATTTACACTTTTAAAGAATTAAATGAATTAAATAAATTTATTTGAGAGATTATAAAATCAAAAGTACTACGCACTCTGTGTAGTGCTTTTGAGATAAATGATTTTGCTACTTCTTTTTTAGATTCAGATTTAATAGCATCTATTATGAGTAAGTAACTAATAAGTACATCAACACTCATATCAGCTAAACGGCGAGAGTGTTGATCTTGAAAATTAGAATTAGATTTCACATGAGCTACAGCTAATTCTAATGAAGATTTCATACTGTGAGCTATTTCAAATAGTGTTGCTAATTGATTTTTAGTAAAATCAAATTTATTCTCATATTCATTAAGTTTATCAAAAATTACTCCTGAAATTATTCCACCCATGGCCGCTACAACTTGCATTTGAGAAGTACCTTCATAGATATTTGTAATACGAATATCGCGATAGAGACGTTCAACTGCAAATTCTGTTGTGTAACCAACTCCTCCATGAATTTGAATAGCATCATAGCAAATCTTGTTACCCATTTCTGTGGTTGCAAGTTTTGCTAAAGGAGTAAGTAGAGAAGCAAGTTTAGTATATTTTTGTAGATCATGGGCCAAATCAGCTTTTGCTTCTGGGTGATTTTCGATTTTTTCTTCTAATCCCTCTTTAAGATCAACTATTCTTGCTGTTTCATAAAGAAGTGATCGCATAGCTTGAATGTTTACAGACATATCATTTAGCATTTCCGATATTGCTGGCAGGTCTTTAATATGTTTTTTAAATTGCATGCGTTTATTGGCATATTTTATAGATTCTCTATAAGCTGCCTCAGAAATACCCAGTGCTTGCGCTGAAACACCTAAACGAGCTCCATTCATTAAAGACATTGTATATTTTATTAAACCAAAACGACGTTTACCGAGTAGTTCTGCAGGAGCATTGTTAAATTGTAATTCGCAAGTAGGGGAACCGTGTATTCCTAATTTGTGTTCAATTCTTCTTATCTTCATTTCAGGAGTTGTTCGTTCATAAATAAATAGTGAAATACCTCTAGCATCACTCGATCCCTCCTCAGAACGGGCCATTACTAATGATACTTGTGCACATCCGTTAGTGATGAATCGTTTTACTCCATTTAAATACCATTTCTCTCCAATTTCTGTAGCTTTAAGTGTAATTGATTGTAGGTCTGAACCAGCATCTGGCTCAGTTAA
>JADGAM010000119.1:4699-5182 GCA_015232015.1 Oligoflexia bacterium
TCGGCAATTTCTTGTAAACCAAAGATGTTCATTAATGAGGCGTCAGCTCTAGAAATCATTTCTATCGCCATAGTATAAATGATTTTAGGCATATTTATTCCTCCATATTTTCGAGGAATAGTAAATCCCATTAGGTCAGCTTGCTTTAATGCATTCATAGATCTAGTTGTTGCTTTAGCATAAATTACTTCGCCGTTTTTAAATGTAGCACCTTCTAGATCAACTTCACTTGCATAAGGAGCAATTATATTAGCAGAGATATCTCCAACAATTTTTAAAATATGTTCATAATTATCTTTTGCGTCGCTTGCATCTTTGGGTGCCCAGGCATATTGGTTTTTTTCACAAAAGTCTTTCTCTTTAAGAGAAATTATTTGTTCTAGATTCATATTGCTTAAATGAAAAACGATATCTGAATTATCATTAAAAAAATTATTTAAATTATTATTATTCATTTTATTCTCTTAAATTGTTATTTTTTTT
>JADGAM010000119.1:5214-12748 GCA_015232015.1 Oligoflexia bacterium
TACATCCGCAACATCAGCAATAATTTTATAGTGAGCGACAGAAAATATTGGTGCGTTTGGATCTTTATTTATAGCAATGATTCTTTTTGAATCACTCATTCCAGCTAAATGTTGAATTTGGCCAGAGATACCACAAGCTATATAGAGTGTAGGTCTTACTGTTATTCCTGTTTGGCCAACTTGATGATCTTTACCCAATATTCCGGCATCTACAACGGGTCTAGAAACTGCAACTTCTCCTCCTAGAGTATGTGCTAAATCTTTTATCATATTAATTGTTGTTTCAGAATTTATTGCGCCCATTCCTGCTGCCACGATAATTTTGGCATTTTTTAAATCAACACTCTTTTCTTTTCTAACGATCTCTACTATTTCTGTTTGAAAATCATCATCAGTTACATTCAAATCTCTTAAGGTTTGATTAATAATCACTGCTTGTCTATTGAGATCAGGAGTATTAAGGCGCATAACTCCCTCTCGAACTGTGGCCATACTTGGGGATGATTCAGGAGAAACAATTGTGGCCACAATATTCCCACCAAAGGCAGGCCTTATTTGAAATAAAGTGTTTTCATATAAATTATTTTTTACTTGGTGAGTTCCTAAACACAAATCAGTGCAGTCAGCAGTTAGGCCACATTTAAGTTCCGAGGCAATTCTAGGAGCGATATCTCTTCCAGTAGTAGTAGCTCCAAATAAAACTATTTTTGGAGAGATTTTTCTAATTAAAGCACTAATTGATTTTGAATAAGGAATTGAAGTGAAATATTTTAAGCGTGGGTCATTTAATAAATGTATTTCATCACATCCGTATTGGGCCGACTCGTTAATGATGTTATTTGAAATATTAGATCCTAAAGTTACTCCAATAACTTTACCTTGCAGAGTTTTGGCCAGTTCTGTTGCTTTTGAAATTAATTCTAAACTTACAGCTGATATCTGATTATTATTACTGTTATGTGTATTATATGTTTCTATAAAAATTAAAATATTATTTTTGTTCATCTAAAAATCCTCTAATAAAAACCTTTAAAATTAAACTAGCTTAAAATGTGTTCACTGGTTAATTCTTTAATAAGTTCATTAATAGCATTATCTGTATTTGCAATTTGTTTAGAATTTGATGATGTTAAAATCACATTTTGAATACTCTTTACCTTTGTAGGAGAGCCATTCACTCCACAATAATTAAGATTAGCATCTATATCTTTTGTGCTCCATTCTCTAAGGCATGTATGAGTATTATGGGTATTATTATGGGTGATATGGAGATTTTTATAACTCATAACTTTTTTTGCACTAGCAGGTCTGGGAGAGTTGGCCTCAGAGGTAACAGTAATTAAGAGTGGATAATTAGATCTAAGAATTTCGATTCCATAATCTGTTGTTCTTTTTACTGTAATTTTATCCTCTTTTGAGAGCACTTGATTTATTTCGCAAACATTGGTTATTTGATTGATATTTAATTTTTCTGCCAATTGAGGACCTACTTGTGCTGTGTCTCCATCAATTGCTTGCCTTCCACAAATAATTAAATCAAAGGGAGCTATCTTCTTTATTGCCATTGCCAAAGCGTATGAAGTGGCCAATGTATCAGCACCAGCAAATTTTTGATCTGAAAGTAAGATGACCTCATCAACTCCTCTGTAAAGACAATCTTGTAAAACCTCTATTGCTTTAGGTGGTCCCATGGTTATTGCAATAATATGTGCGCCATTGTGCACTCTATTGCTATTACTATTGCCACTAACATTGCTACTGAGCAAACTTTCTTTAATCTTAAGCGCCTCCTCTAATGCATTTAAATCTTCGGGATTAAATATTGCAGAAAGGGCGCTTCTATTTACAGTGCCATCACTTTTCATAGCGTCACTGGTTATATTGTGAGTATTAGGGACCTGTTTTACTGTGACAATAATTTTTAGGGTCATATAAAAAAAGTACTCCTTTTCAATATATTTTTGATTGTATTGATTGTATTGATCTGATCTATAGCTTAATTTAAAGTTTCCTGTCAAATGTAAGGGTCTCGTTAACATGAAAATAACATGAGAATAACATGAAAATAGTTGTTAGATTACCAAATTGGTTGGGGGATATTGTTATGAGTATCCCTTTTATATCAGCTTTGATCCAAGCAAAAATGGATTTTGTAGATAGTATTAAAATTATTTTAATTGTTAGAGAGGAGTATGAGGCCATTTTAAATTGTTTAAATATTAGAGACCAATTTGATGTAATTACCTTTAATAAGAAAAAATATAGTGGTTTTAGTGGCCCATTTAAATTTGCAAGTGATTACAAATCACTTATACAAGATGCAGATATTTATTATACTCTTTCGCCTTCATTTTCCACAGCTTTGATTGGCAGGTTGATAAAAGCTAGAACACGAATTGGGCATGTTTCTTCTGATTTTTTTCGAGGGTATTTACTTACAAAAGAAGTATCCTATATTAAGAAACATCGTGCAGAAGAGTATTTAAATCTTTTATCAACATCACCTACATCATCATCAATAAATCCAAATATACATATTAATATTTATGCTAATCCTTATATTTATACTAATAAGCTAATCATTAATTATGATGAGTATTTTTTAATAAATGCTACATCCGAAGCACCCTCGAGAAGAATGCCTATATTAAAATGGGTGGAATTAATTTCTAAATTTATAAATAGAACCTTTATTTTTACCGGACTCAAAAAAGATTATAATTACATTGAAGAATTGATTGGCAATTTAGAGATTGCTAACGGTAATCGATATATAAATTTAGCTGGAAAAACAAATTTAATTGAATTAATGTCGATTGTATCAAAAGCAAAATTTGTTATCTCTAATGATTCAGGAGTTGCTCATTTGTCAGCAATGCTATGTAGACCTTTATTAGTTTTTTTTGGAGCAGGGGATTCAAATAGTACTTCACCAAAAATTTATTCAGAACACATTGATAAAAATTTTAAAATTATAATTGAAAAAATAGATGTTTACTGTTCCCCTTGTTTGAAAAATCAATGCCCAATAAAAAATAATGTTCAAAATATGATTTGCCTGAAAAATATAAATATGAAAAAAGTATATTCAAATTTCTTTTAACCAAATGAAAACTTTGGATTTATCAATAAATGATCCTCTACTACTCTTGCTAACATACAAAACAGAATCTTCCATATAACTAACATTTGCAATAAATTCCTTTAGTATCTCTTTGGGCACATATAAATTATAATATTCTCCTCCGGCCGTAAGTTTCAAGTAATTATTTTGATTTTGATTTTGATTGTTGTTTTTATTTGAGCTTTGGTTAGCATTAATTTGATCAGCACTATATCTAGTAATAAGAGATTTAATTTTTTTTGATGTGCCTTTAATATTACTTGTTCTCATTACTAAACGATAAACTTTATTTTTTCCTTCTTGTTCGTCTCGAAATTCTTTTCTAATTAGCATACTCTTTTTATAACTCTCTTCAGAAGATTCATTATGAAAATTTTCAGGCAAAGAATTGATATCTTCAGTAGAGGTTAATGCTAAATCAGATTCAGTTTCAAAACGAATATCATCATCGAAGGTATTGGGAAGAAATTTTTTTTCACGAATTTTTTGGACATCTTCTATATCACTAAAATTAGTAATTCGATTTTTTTGATACGGGATTTCATAAACCATACTTTGTTCAGGCCATAAAAAATCTGGAGCAAAAAGAGTTAATTTTTTTTCTCCATAATTTTCATAGGATTTTAATCCAAATCGTAAAAGCATTATGGCCGCAAAGGCCAAGAATACGAAAAGTGATAACTCAATGAATATTACAAATTGATGCCAAAAATATTTTCGTTTTAAAAGACTACTAAGCTTGATTTTTGATTTTTTACTATGAACAAAATCTTTTTGTAATTTTCTTAAGATTGAATTCCATTCTTTTTGAGATTGAAGATCATCAAAGTTCTGATCAGGATCATCATCTTCAATTCCTAGAGGAGGAATTTTCCCTAAGCTTTGAATCTTCTCTTCTATATCATTAAAAGTAATTTGTAAGTTAGTTGTTAGAAATGTGCTTAAACTAAATTTATCATTAAAAAATTGTTCGTGATTAGGATAATGTCTCAAAAAAAAATCTCTTAAAATAAACACTAAATCTTTTGGTTGGATATTTAGCTCTAAAGATATTAGCTCAATAGTCATTTGTTTTCTTATAAAAATAAAACAAATGTGCATCTCATATAACCATTTAAACCAAAGTGACTGAGGTCCGAAGTTAAATTTATTAAATATGTAACGATAACGTTCACTTAAATCAAGTAGTGATAGTTCATTAGTATAAAATAGCTGCCAAAATTGCTCAATTTCTTTCACCTTATTTTTATTTTTATTGCTGGATTCAAGATGGTTTAAGGGAAAGATCCACTTCTTAAATTGCAAATGATCTTCGTTATAAAGTAGCATAAATATTTTTTGTTAATTAAAGTTAATTAAAGTTAATTATTAGAAATAACGATAATATAAACATGAAAAAGCAAAACTTACCAATACAAAATTTAATGCAAAATTCAACTCAAGATCCAAAAAAAAAGTCTAGTCTAACAGAACATGCTAGTAGCATTAGTAATAATCATACAATTCAATCAAACTCTATTGATTACATTACAACGCTAAATAGTGAACAATATATTTTTTTCTTAAAAGATAATGATAAATTTTTACCAGAATGGTTTTTTCAATTCGCTACAAGTTTTTTACTTTATTCGATAAATATTATTCCCGTCACGTGGAGTCAATTTCTAGAATTTAGTAAAAAGAAAAATCTTTCATATTTAATAATAGCAACCACTAATTTTAACAGTAAAAATTTTTTTACTTCTCTTATGAAGAGCAGTCTTGAAAGAAGCATCTTGTATAAGAAAATATATTTGTTTCATATATCATCATTCAACGAAAATAATCGTTATCCACATTTAAAACATTCTAAGTTTTATAAATATTTTGTGCCACCTTTAGATTTAGATTTTTTGGTTGAAAATATATCAGTAAATTATTTACAACATAAGAACGAAAAAGAGTTGTGGCCTGGAGGAAAGAGGGTTAGACCTCATAATCTATAAAAAATTCATTTTGGAATTCATTAATGAGGAGAAATAAATGAATTTAAATGGCAAAGCTGATGTACAAGAAAAAAAGAAGTTAAGCTTATTATACAAAATAAAAGATAAAAAAGCTCAAAATTATGAACAGATGAAACGTTCTATTTTGTTGCTTCTAAAATTTGATGCCAAAAATCTTTTAGATAGAATTAATAATAGAAAAATTGAATACATGAATGAATTTTCTTTGAAGCGTACTAGAGAACATTTTAAAGAAATATTTGCTAACAGATATCAAAGTTGTTCAATTAATATTTTAAAACATTGTGATGTTGATGTACTTTCGGCCTTAAATAACTATCATACTAAAGTGGAAGAGGTACTTTGGTATTTAAATCATACTCAAGATATGAGTAAAACCGCAGAAGATAAGATAACTATATATGTGACAGCGCTAAGAAAATTGTATGCTACTCTTGAACTTTATCTTGATGCTGCCATAGAGGTTCAAGATAAACTTATAGAGGATTTTAATAATAAAGAAAAAAATAAGAGCAAAGGTGATGGCAAGGAGAAAATTGAGAATAAGAACGATAGGGATAATATTGAATCATTTACTGGATTCACAGATAATTTTGAGAGCAATGTAGATATTTTTGCCCACACAGATATTCTTTCTATAGAGAAAGAAAAAGAAAGTGAAATAAATATTTCTGATAAGAATATTAAAACAAATAAAAGATTAGATTTAACCAATAGTGATATTAATTTTGATATACCAACTGAGTTTGATTTTGATTATGAAAATACAACAGATAATGGAGACAATGTTAAAAAACTACAAACCGATGAATTTAATATACTACATATAAATCAAAACCAAGAAGGGCCAGGAAACTATGAAAAACATAATAATCAAAATCAAGCTTATGAATTAGATAATATTAATATTTCAGATTTATTAGATGATCTTCCTCCAGTGCTTACCAATGATATTGAAAACGATAATGGAGAAAAAAACGACAAAAAAAATAGCAATGAAGATGATAGGAAAGAAGACAAGAAAGATACGAAGCCAATAAAAAAGTAATTACGGAGCGCTTATTACAAACTATTGCACTCAAAAATTGTGATAAAATTTACAATTTGATAAAAATCGGTGGCCTTTTTATTGTTTTTGATGCAAATTCATTCTGCAAATTCAGAGCTATAAATTGGTTGACGATTAAAATATGTATTAGACGTAAAGCGATATTGTTATTTTTTGTTTGAGATTTTAGAGTGTGAGAGGGCCTTGTAAGTGATGTTTAAATATAAAATATCAAGTATAAGTAGAAAAAAAAATGTATTTTACTTGGTTATTCTAACCTTTGTTACTATCTCAATTATTTCATATCATTCTTTTTACACTAATTACGCCAATGCTAGCATCATTGCCTCAACTAATTCATCTTCATTCCATTCTAATAAAAATAATTCCTATGAAAGCATTTTCGGCCAAGGCGGGGCCGCCTCAAGCAGAAACGCTATCAATAAGATCGCGATTTCAGCGCCTTACACAGAAGCAGCAGATTCAAATGTTTCTGTAACTGCAAATTCTTTGGCCCAATCTAAAAAGCCTATTTCTGCCGTAAGGTTTAGTGAGCTTACTGGAATAAAAAGTAAAGAAGAGCTAGTACAAGAATCATGGAATAAAAAATATAATAAAAATGCCTACATTTTTGGAAAAGAACCCGCAGAGTTTTTGAAAGAAAATTACCAATATCTTCCAGCGAGTGGTAAAGTATTAGACGTGGGCATGGGTGAAGGAAGAAACTCAGTTTTCTTAGCGCAGAAAGGTCTGGATGTAGTAGGAATTGATATTAGTCCAGTGGCCCTAGCTAGGGCAAAAAAGTTGGCCAATGAAAGGGGAGTAAAAATTAAAACGGTGGTTGCTTCACTTAGAGATTATTCCATTAAAGAAGCTGAATTTGATGTTATTATTTGCTTCTATTATGTTGATAGAGAATTAATAAAAAAAATGATTAAATGGCTAAGACCCAATGGAATATTAATTTTTGAGACCTTCACAATTAATCAATTAAAGCAAAAGAATTTTAATCTCTCAAATTATAATTCTGATGATTTTCTAAATCCCCAAGAATTACTTCAACTATTTCCTAATATGACCATTTTAAAATACGAAGAACCTCTTCATAAAAAAGAATATAGAACTAGCATAATTTTAAAGAAAATCACTAAACACATTGAGTTGCTAAATAAAATTTCGATAGATAGATTATATAACGAAAGCAAAAATTTATAAGAGTGCATTTGTTGATCTGTATTGAATTGACCTGGAATTGATCTGGATTAAAATATCCGATTAAATCTATTTATTCTATTTGTGTTAATATATTATTATGAAACAGAAATTTCAAATTTATAATAATATTTTTATTGTGAT
>JADGAM010000011.1 GCA_015232015.1 Oligoflexia bacterium
GGTATATCAAGAGGTATGATAACCTCTACTGTTGAGGAGGCCATTAGTGCGGCAAGATCTCTTGGTGGTGATAAGTGGGTAGTGAAAGCACAAATACATGCAGGCGGAAGATGTAAGGCCGGTGGCGTGAAATTAGCAACCTCCATAGCAGAAGTCGAGCAACATGCAAAAAATATTTTAGGAATGAATCTTGTAACCTATCAAACAGGTGCTGCAGGAAAAATAGTTAGAAAAATTTTAATCGAGCAAGCGGTAGAAATTGAACATGAGTATTATGTTGCAATCATAATAGATAGAAATAGCGGGAAAATAAATATCTTGGCATCATCAGAGGGAGGAGTGGAAATTGAAAAGGTTGCAAAAGAAACTCCTGAAAAAATAGTTAGAGCTGTAGTTGATCCTTCAGTTGGTCTTTCCCCTTACATTGCAAGAAAATTAAGTTATGGCATCGGACTAAAGAATGAAGAGTCCATTAAAGATGCAATAAAAGCATTCGAAGGCCTGTATAAGCTATACACAAAACTTGATTGCTCTATCGCCGAAATAAACCCTTTGGTTCTTACTAAATCACAACAAATAATCGCTCTTGATGCAAAAATAAATTTTGATGATAATGGATTATTTAGACATAAAGAAATCTTAGAATTAAGAGACGAATTTGAGGAATCCGCAAGTGAAATTGAGGCATCTGCTCATGGACTCTCATATATCTCTCTGGATGGGAATATTGGATGTTTAGTTAACGGTGCAGGGCTAGCAATGGCAACCATGGATATTATAAAACTTCATGGTGGATCACCTGCAAACTTTCTTGATGTTGGTGGTAGTGCTACCAAAGAAGCAGTCAAAAAAGGATGCTCAATAATTCTCTCTGATAAAAGTGTAAAAGCAATTTTAATAAATATTTTTGGTGGAATTATGAGATGTGATATTGTTGCTGAAGGTGTAACTGAAGCACTTAAATCATCCTCCCACAAGGTTCCTATAGTCGTAAGATTAGAGGGAACAAACGTGGCCTTAGGAAAAAAAATAATGGCCGAATCAGGATTAAAAATTATTAGTGCCAACGATCTTGAAGATGCAGCGATAAAAGTTGTTACAGTTGCTAAGGAAGAGGAGAAGTAATTATGTCAATATTAGTAAGCAGAGAAACAAAACTTATCACCATTGGATATACTGGAAAACAAGGCACATTTCATTCGATTCAATCAAGAGATTACGGAACAAATTTCATGGGTGGAGTTACTCCTGGTAAAGGAGGAAAAATTCATGAAGGTCATCCTGTATTTAATACTGTTTATGGGGCCGTTAATAAAACTGGGGCCAATGCTGCCATGATTTTTGTACCACCAGCTGCTGCTGCAGACTCAATTTTAGAGTGTGTGGATAGTGAAATTCCCCTAATTATTTGTATTACAGAGGGAATTCCTATTCAAGATATGGTCAAAGTAAAAGATGTTTTAAAAAAATCCAAATCAAAATTAATTGGTCCCAATTGCCCAGGAATAATTACCCCAGGTGAATGTAAGATTGGTATAATGCCTGGCCACATTCATATGCCAGGAAAGGTTGGAGTAATTTCAAGATCGGGTACCCTTACATATGAAGCAGTTTATCAACTTACAAAGAGAGAAATTGGTCAATCAACTTGTATAGGTATAGGAGGAGACCCAATCAACGGAATGAATTTCATTGATCTGTTGGAACTTTTTGAAAAAGATCCTGGAACTGAAAGTGTAATTATGATTGGAGAAATTGGAGGAAATGCAGAGATCGATGCTGCTCATTGGATAAAAGGCCATATGACAAAACCAGTAGTAAGTTTCATTGCAGGAGCTTCAGCACCTATAGGCAAACGTATGGGTCATGCTGGTGCAATTATCTCTGGAGGAAATGATACTGCTGACGTTAAATTTAAAATATTGGAAAATTATGGAATAAATGTTGTTCGTTCACCTGCAAGGTTAGGTGAAGTTATGGAAAAATTGCTTAAATAAAAATAAAATTAAAACCATAGGTTCGTTATTTTTATAGGAGAACACTACTGATGAATAAAGAAAAAACTCTATGTATTATTAAGCCTAACGCTATTAATGATAATAACATTGGCAATATTGTGGCCCGTTACGAAAAAGAAAATTTAAAAGTTGTGGCCATGAAAATGGTAAAATTAACAAAAGAAAGGGCCGAAGGATTTTATATTGAACATAAAGAACGCCCATTTTTTGGTTCTTTAGTTAATTTTATGACATCGGGATCTGTTGTTTTAATTGTTTTAGAAGGCGATGAAGCAGTATCAAAAAACAGAAAAATAATGGGAGCAACAAATCCTGCAGACGCTGAACCAAATACTTTAAGAAAACTTTATGCAAGATCTTTAGAGGCAAATGCAGTACATGGATCAGATTCCTTACCTTCAGCAGAAAGAGAAATCTCATATTTTTTTACCGATGATGAAATTTTTCCTCGATCATAATATAAACAACGTATAAATTTTACTTGATTTATTGCTCGGTGTATTTTTTACTTGCCATTTTTGAATAAATTTGTCATTATATGCCTTCGGTATTTTCGTTTTAGCCAACAAATTGCGGAGGTCTTTAATATGTTTACCATTGGAGATTTTGCTGTATGCCCTGGTCACGGAGTAGGACAGATCTGCGATATAGAAGATAAAAAAATTGGTACTGAAACTCAAATCTTCTACATAATCAAATTATCCTCTAAGGGTCTTAAAATTATGGTGCCTGTTGAAAATAAGGTGGCCATAAGAAAACTCGCTAACGAGAGTGAAATAACAACCGTCTTTTCCCTCCTTTCCGATCACGCAGTAGAAGTTGATACATCAACATGGAATAGGCGTTATCGTGAATATATGGAAAAAATCAAAACGGGCTCACTTATAGAAATAGCTGATGTACTTCGTTCACTATTTCTTCTCAAAGATAGAAAAGGTTTAAGCTTTGGTGAAAGAAAAATGCTAAACCACTGCAAGGAACTTCTGGTTCAAGAAATTTCCCTTTCCAAAGGTAACGAAAAACAGGTAGTTTCTAATCAAATAGAAGCATGTTTTAACTCTCTATAAAAAAATAAAATTTATAATTTAGTATAAAATAAAATTAAAATTATAATTATAAACTAAAATTAAAAATTCCCACAAATAATAAATATGCCAGGAGATTACTCATGTCTGTTGTACGTACCCGCTATGCTCCAAGCCCTACAGGTTATCTGCATGTAGGGGGGGCCAGAACTGCTCTTTATTGTTATCTTTGGGCAAAAAATCAAGGTGGCCAATTTATTTTAAGAATTGAAGACACCGATACTGCCCGTAGCACTCGAGAATTTGAAAAATCCCAAATAGAAGATTTACGTTGGCTCGGAATTGAACATGATGAAGGGCCAGATAAGGGTGGTCCTTGTGGACCATATCGACAATCTGAGCGAATACCCATATATAAAGAAAAGGCCGATGAATTAATTAAAAAAGGATTAGCATTCTATTGCTTCTGTAGCGAAGAAGAGCTAGAAAGAAAAAAAGAAGAGGCAAACAGTAAAGAGTTGGCCCCTCATTATGATGGCACTTGTAAAAAATTATCTTTAGAGGAGGCCTATGCTCGCTTATCTAAAGGAGAAAAGGCCACCGTTAGATTTAAAGTATATCATAAGTCATATTTATTTCATGATCATGTTAGAGGTGATGTTGAATTTCCAGAGGGGATGGTTGGTGACTTTGTAATTTTACGCTCTGATGGTTTTCCTGTTTATAATTATTGTTGCGTTATTGACGATTGGCTTATGAAAATTACACACGTCATGCGCGCAGAAGAGCATTTACCTAATACTTTAAGACAACTCATGCTTTATGAGGCATTTGCAGTCACTCCTCCAGAGTTTGCTCATATGTCACTTTTGGTGGGCGAAGATCGACAAAAGTTATCTAAACGTCATGGTGCCACCTCTGTTACATTCTACAAAGAAGAGGCATATCTAAAAGAGGCAATGATAAATTATCTTGTACAATTAGGCTGGTCTCATCCTGAAGAAAAAGATATTTTTGACCTGGAAGAACTAATTTCTAAATTTTCCATTAATCGTTTTTCAAAATCACCTGCAGTTTTTGATCTACAAAAATTAAAATGGTTTAATGGCCAATATCTAAGAAAAAATTCTAATGAAATTTTAGTTAAAGAAGCGGCCCCATTTATTCCTAAAGAACACCCTTTTCATAAGCAAAGCAAAGAATGGCAAATAAAATGTGTAGGCTTTTTTAAAAATTACATTGATTTTTATAAAGAGTTTGCTACTGCCATGGAAATTGTCTTTAATGATTCCATAGAAGAGAGTGCGGAGCTAAAAGAGATATTGGCCTTTGAAAGCACACCTACAATGTTTAATTATTTTACTGAGCAGATAACTAAACTAGAGTCTTTTGATTCGTCTGGGGCGGATCTATTTATTAATGAAGAAATGTTTGATAAATGGTCTAATGAGATAAAAAGCAACTTGAAAATTAAAGGAAAACCTTTATTTCTAGGAATGCGTGCTCTATTAACTGGACGAGGTCATGGCCTTGAGCTTAAATCACTACTGCCACTTACTCCAATAAAAATACTAAAATCACGTTTTGAAAAAATTAAGGAGTATCTACCATGTCAGAAGTAAAAGAATTAATTTCAGTCTCCCTCTATAATACATTTACTAGAAAAAAAGAACCTCTTACTCCTCTTAAGGAAGGTGAGATAAAATTTTATTCTTGTGGGCCTACTACCTATGATTTTTTACATGTTGGAAATGGTAGGGCCTTGGTGATTGGCGATTTAATCCATAGAATATTAAAAAGCTTAGGTTACAAAGTTACATTCGTAAGAAACTTCACTGATGTTGATGACAAAATAATTAATAAAGCAAATGAAAAAGGCGTTCCTGCGCTCGAACACGCAGAAATTTTTGTTAAAGAGTGTAAGAAAGATATGCACTCACTGATGATGATTGATCCTACTTTTACTCCTAAGGTAAGCGAAACAATTCCTGAAATAATTGAAATGGTTGAGTGCTTAATTAAAAAGAATTTTGCCTATGTAATTAATGGAGAAGTACTCTACCACGTTCCTAATTTTAAAGATTATGGAAAGCTCTCGAAAAAAGATTTAGAGGGACTTCAACACGGAATTCGCGTTGAAGTTGAAAGTTATAAAAAGCACCCCTCTGATTTTGTACTTTGGAAACCAGCTAAAGAAGGCGAACCCTCTTGGGATTCACCATGGGGTAAAGGACGCCCTGGTTGGCACATTGAGTGTTCAGCTATGTCTTATAAATTTTTAGGTTCTTCTATTGATATTCATCACGGGGGAGTAGATTTAATTTTTCCTCATCATGAAAATGAAATTGCTCAATCGGAAGCGGCCAATGAAACTAACTTTTGCACTTGTTGGTGCCATAATGAATTTGTAAATTTTGGCACTGAAAAAATGAGCAAGAGTTTAGGAAATGTAATTACCATCAGAAATTTTATTGAAAAATTTGGAGGAATGGTTTTAAGATACATCTTTGTGTCATCCCATTATCGAACAAAATTAGATTGGAATAATAAATTAATCTTAAAATCTATAGAGGAATTAGAGCGTATTCATCAATTTATAATTGAGTTTGAACAGCTAAAATCTGCAAACGTCTCCGAACAATCAACTTTTAAAGCTGATGATGTTTTAAGCAAAATTAAAAGTGAACTTGCAAATGATTTTAATACTCCAAAGGCAATGGCACTCTTTTTCACTCTAATTAGAGATTTTCGAAGAGAATTTACATCTAAAACTCCTACTGATGAAACCGTTCAAGAGATACAAAAGATAATTGATTTTGTAAGCAGTAGCATGGGAATAATTCACTCTGACGCCAACTTGTTATTAAAAGAATTAAATCACTCTAAAAAAGAGTTATCTGAGAATAATACAGATACCAATACTGCTGCTAGTATTGCTACTACTGAACAAGATATCCCGGCGCTTATAGAAGAACGCAATAAGGCCAAAAAAGAGAAAAACTGGGCGCGCGCAGATGAAATTAGAAATACATTAAAGCAAAATAAAATAATTTTAAAAGACCATCCTGATGGCAAAACTACTTGGAGTTATGAACCCTAAATCTAAACCTAATTCAAATCCTGATTCAAAACAAGTTTTTAAATTAAAATCACAATTTGCTCCTAGTGGTGATCAACCATATGCTATCAAAACCATTCTAGAAGCATTTAAAGAAGGAAAAAAATTTCAAACCATGTTGGGGATAACTGGCTCTGGTAAAACTTTTACTATGGCCAATATTATATCATCTCTACAAAAGAAAACTTTAGTTTTAGCTCATAATAAAACCTTGGCGGCCCAATTATTTGCTGAGTTTCGTGAATTCTTTCCTGAAAATAAAGTAGAGTACTTTGTTTCATATTATGATTACTATCAACCAGAGGCCTACATTCCATCTACTGATACTTACATTGAAAAAGATTCGGCCATAAACGATGAATTAGATAAGCTAAGGCACTCAACAACATCTAGTCTCTTAGAGCGGGATGATGTAATTGTTGTGGCCTCCGTGAGTGCAATTTATGGTATTGGTTCTCCTGATGAATATGCAAGTCACAAAATAACTATTTTTAAAAATGATACTTTAAATAGAGATGAACTTTTGCAGCAGTTGGTTTCCAATCAGTATACTCGTAATGATATCGATCTTAATCGTGGAAACTTTAGAGTTCGCGGAGATATTGTAGAAGTTTTTGAGGCATCAGAAGACAGTAAAATAATTAGAATTTGTTTTTTTGATGATATTGTTGAAAATATTTTTTTAGTGGATCCTTTACGTGGTCACATTTTAAGTGAAATAAATAAGGCCACAATTTATCCTTCCTCTCACTATGTAGTTAGTAATGAACTTATGAAAGTGGCGGTTAAAAGTATTCAAAGTGAATTACAAATTCGCTTGAGTCAGTTGCAGCAAGAAAATAAATTAGTTGAAAGGCAGCGCTTAGAGCAACGAACTTTACTTGATCTGGAAATGCTTGAAGAGATAGGTCATTGCTCAGGAATAGAAAATTACTCCAGGCATTTTACCGCCAGAAAAGAAGGGGAAGCACCTCCAACACTAATAGATTTTTTTAAAAAAGATTTTTTAATAATAATTGATGAATCTCATATGACAATTCCTCAAATCAGAGGAATGTATGAAGGAGATCGCTCTCGAAAACAAACACTTGTTAATCATGGATTTCGACTTCCAAGTGCACTAGATAATAGGCCATTAAAATTTAATGAGTTTGAAAGTAAATTAGATAATGTCTTATTTGTTTCTGCTACTCCAGCAGATTATGAATTACAAAAAGTGAAAGGAGAAATTGTTGAATTAATCATTAGACCTACGGGACTTCTTGATCCACTAATAGAAGTAAGAAATGCTCAACTACAAATAGATGACATGTTATTAGAGGCAAAAAATACCATAAAAAATGGTGGTCGAGTTTTAATAACTACCCTTACGAAAAAATTAGCAGAAGAGATAACTTCATTTTATGCAAGTCTTGGTCTTAAAGTTAGATATCTTCACTCGGATATTTCGACTATTGAACGTATAGAAATCATAAATAATCTTCGTCAGGGTACTTTTGACATTTTGGTGGGTATCAATCTTTTAAGGGAGGGACTTGACCTACCTGAAGTCTCATTAATTGGAATATTAGATGCTGATAAAGAGGGATTTTTGCGCTCTACTCGTTCGCTTATTCAAATAATTGGTCGGGCCGCTAGAAATGAATCAGGAAAAGTTATTTTGTACGCTTATAAAGAAACGGCCAGTATCTCTCAGGCGGTAAGTGAAACAAAGAGAAGAAGGCAGATTCAGCGAGAATATAATGAAAAACATGGAATAACTCCTAAAACAATACAAAAAAAGATTCATCTTGGAATTATGGAGATATTACAAAAAAATAAAACCACTAGCTCCACTAAAGAATCCCATCATAATCAACTATCTACCACATCTTCATCTATCATCTCACCAATAGATGACCTTAAGGCAATTGAAAACAAGATAGTTGAGCTTAAAATTCAAATGAAAAAACTGGCCAAAAAACTTAAATTTGAAGAAGCGGCAAAATTAAGAGATGAAATCCAAAAATTAAATGAGGCAAAATTATTTTTGTGAAGTTAATATATATTTATGAACACTCATAATCATAAATATATAGATATATCATTTTTTATTGCAATATTTTTAATTTTTAGTATTCTGCATTCTCAAAATACATATTCCTATGAACTTATCAAAGAATATCCAAGCAGCTTTACAGTTACCGTTTACGATCGATACATCAAAGTTGTTTCAGCTGAAAAAGCATCTGAAGCAGTTGAAGTAGTAACTGACAATAAAACCCTAAGTAAATTATTGGCCAAAGTTGAGACAGAAGATAAAAAAACAGTTTTTTACTTAAACATTCCTTCTCAATCATCAAAAAAAATTAATTTAAATCTCGCTAATAAAAATACAAAAATAATTTTTACCCCTTTGGCCCCCGCCTTTCAAGAGGTAAAACTGGTTTTTGGGAGTAAAGTATATGAAGTTCCAGCAAGAGATACAAAATGAAAATGAAAATAAAAATGAAAATGAAAAATTAATTTTGGTAATTTCTGATCTGCATTTAGGTGCCGGCAATCTTATTAATGGACAAAAAAACCATTTGGAAGATTTTTACTTCGATTATGAGCTAGAAGAATTTCTGCAGTATTATTCCTCTAATGAATATAAAGATTTTCCAGTTGAATTAGTTATTAATGGAGATTTTTTAGATTTTTTATCCATACCCTTTGTTAAATTTTTTGATGATGAATTTTGGAGTGAACGGGCCTCCATCGAAAAACTAAAATTAATCCTTAAAGCACATCAAAAAGTAATTAAAGAACTCGTGGGATTTATATCCGAAGCAAATAAAAAAATCACTTATATCGTTGGTAATCATGATGCTGAAATGATCTTTAGTAAAGTTAGAGAATTATTTTTGCAAGAATTTCCTCCAGTAGTTAGAGAAAAAATTAATTTCATAATCTTTGAAAACAATTATTTTCCAATCAAAGAAATCTTAATTAAACATGGTCATCAATATGAACCAGCTCACTATAATAATCCTCAAAAGTCTATTATCAAAACTACCTCTGGAGAATCCTATTTTTTACCTCCTTGGGGAACATACTACGTAACTAAAATAATTAATAAATTCAAAGCTGAAAGAAGTTTTATTAATTCCATTCGGCCAGTTCATACCTTTATCATTCATGGTTTGCTATTTGATACTCTTTTTACTATTAGATTTTTGTTTGCTAACTTCTATTATCTATTTATGGTAATTTTTCTGAATTATTTTCGTAAAAAAAGACATCTCTCTCTAAAAGAGGTCCTTCGCCATAGCTGGGATGAAATTCAACTCTTTCACGATTATGAAGAGATTACTAGAGATGAATTTATAAAAAATCCTCACATTAAAGTATTAATAGTAAGTCATACCCACGTACCAGGTTTTAGAACATTTATTGATGGAACTACATTTATCAATACTGGTAGTTGGGTAAAAATGTTCAATTTAGATTTTACTAAAAGACAAGATGGACGAAAGCTCACCTATGCTCTCATTACTACTAAAGAAAATAAATTAATTAGACCCACTTTACTTGTATGGGAAGGTCATAGAAACCTTCCTTATAGCAATTTTTATTGAACTTTTATTAAACTTTTGTTGAGTTCTTACAAAATTTTTACAAAATATGAATTAAGCGCATAATTGAATTAAGCACATAACAATAAGGGATGTATATGTATACCTAATTAGAAGTAGACGCATAATCGATCGAGATTTTGACGCCGAAAATGGCCTTTTTGAAACATCCTTTCAGGAAAATGCGTAGCAATTAACATTTAGATTAGTATGGTAGATTATGATGCATTTATAAATTAGCTAGCAATGAAAATTCTTTTTTTTTAAATAAAATATTGTTTGAACATATAAGAAAAGTGTCTGAATATAATGTATAAGTACTACTATCCACCAATAACAAGGAGTTCCTTTCAATGAATAAGAATGAGCTACTTAAGGATATCTTAGGTGATGAAAAATTTTCTAATTGGAATTGTAAGGATGCTGAAGAGCTTCTCACTAGGACTCTGGAGACAATCAAAGATGTAGTTAAAAGAGGTGACGAGGTATCATTAGTTGGTTTTGGGACATTTTCAAAGGTCATTCGAAGTGCACGAACTGGCCTTAATCCAAGCACAGGAGAAAAAATATCAATAAAAGAAAAAGTGGTGCCGAAGTTTAGACCTAGTCAAGCATTCAAAGATTATCTGTAAAAACTATTATTATTAAATTATTAAATTATTAAATTTTTCGAACCTTTTTTGATAATTTATGTTTCTTATGGCCGTAAGTGATTTTTTGTGGGCCTATCAAGCTGCCTCTAAAATAAAACTCAATAATATTTCTAGCTAAATAAGCAGACTTAACTCGCAAACCTTTAATATCAACATTCATAACACTAATTGAAATACCTTTTCCTAGTGAAGGATTTTTGGGAATTGCAAAGGCAATAAACCAATTTCTTTTACCATCAGGAATACCACCGGTAATACTTCCAGATTTACCTCCGATTATAAGCTCATTATTAAAGGCCGGATGTAGTTTTCTAAAACTTCTTCTAGCAGTTCCTTCATCAACAGTTAATTCCATCATCTCTTTAAGCTCTTGAGCGACTTTTGCATCGATCACTCTACTCTCTCTTGGAATTTTTTTCCAAAGATTTATACCACCATCTTGATCAGTTACTTTTGAAATAATACTGGGATAAATAAGTATTCCATCATTGGCCATAATAGATGCTAATACAGCAGCATGAATTGGAGTAATCTTTGTTTCAGTGTTAAATCCTGAGGCCAATGCCGCTAAACCATTTTGAGCATTTTGTTCAAGATTTCTATTTGAAGCAAGTACAAAATTATTTTCCATTGAAGGTGTTTCTGTAATCGAGCGAGAAAGACCAATTTCATCTAGTAAATCTTGATTGAAACCAAATTTATAGGCCATATCGTATAGCTCTTTAGAGCTACAATATTGCAAGGCCGCTTTTCCAAAAATTACATTATTGGAAACAGCAAATGCTTTTTTAAATGTTTGAGGCCTGCCTTGTTTATTTTTTCTCTCTTTTAATTGCGAATTATACAAAGTGGTACTTTTGCCTACATAGGTAAAAATAGTCTCTGGATTTACTCTATGTTCTTGCAAAAGATCAGCTGCTGTTATGATTTTAAAGAGGCTCGCACAAGGGTTAGTATTAGAAAATGCCAACGATGGAACAATTTTATTGCCTACTTTACGAAATCCAGTTGCACTAATAATCTTTCCTGTATTGTTATCAATTACAACTACTGCTGCATAATCAGGCCGATATTTGCTTAAGAGGTTATTAATATATTTGGTTAATGGAAAATCAAGTGTGTATTCTATTTTGTATGCTTTATTATCTAAATTTATTGTTGAAGGTTGTATATTATTTTCAGTGGGAATAACTTCTAACAATTTATTAAAAAACATTGCTGAATTAATTTTTAATTCTTTATCTTTTTCATTATTTTTATCTTTTTCTTTCTCAGATTGGAGTTCTAGGCCACTTATACTACTGAGTGAAATAATTATAAACATCACAAATACAAGGAAAAAAGTTATTTTAATTTTTTTTATGAGGGAAATAAGAGAAATTATTTTTTTCATAGCGCCAATAATAGATATAAGTAAAAAGTTAAGATTAAAATTGTTTTTTATTTAATAATATTTTATCTACAGATTATTAAGATTGTCTCTACATAAAACCAACGGTTTTTTAAAAATTTTTTTTCACTATTTTAATAACGCTTTTATATTATTTGTGTTTATGATTAAAATTTTTCATTCATAAAATATTTTCTCTGAAAAAAATATTACGAGGAAAGGTTGTGTGGCATTATATGCATTTCTTATGTAAACATCAATGAGGGAAAAATATAAAATAAAATCTGCGAACTATACTTTACAAGAAATAAAATTTAATAGCAAAAATACACTTACACTTTTTAATCAAACAAACAATTTCATATGTTATAATTATAAAATGAAAATCTTATATCAGATCTCATTAGTCATCTCATTAACAATCATAACTTTATTTAATTTTAATATTAAATTAAGTCTGGCGGGCGAAGTAAGTGAGATATGTAAAAATAAAATTATTTCATTGGCGGCCAATGAGTCTCCTCCTTTAGCATCTTCTGAACTTGGTAGTAACAAAGGTTTATTAGTTGATATTATTACCGATGCTTTTAAAGAAATGGGGTGTACTATCGAAGTTACATTTCTGCCTTGGATGAGGGGGGAAAAAATGTTAAATGCAGGAAAAATATGGGGACTTTTCCCTGCATATAAAACATCTACTCGTGAGAAAAGTTATTTATTTTCAGATGAAATAATAAAAACAAAAAATTACTTTTATTATTTCAAGCAACCCAAACTTACTAGGTTTACTGTTCTTCAAGAACTCAAAAAATTTAAAATTGGAGGAACACTGGGATATTTCTATATACCGTTATTCAAAGATGCGGGTCTTGATGTTGAATATGCTAGATCTGATCTAAATAATCTTCATAAACTTCATAAGGGACGAATCGATTTTTTCCTTTTGAATGAGTTTTCTGCTAGATATTTACTACGCTCTAATTTTCGCTCTTCTGCTTATTTATTTGGAAGATTAGAAAATAACTATTTGGAAAATGAAATTAAAATTATGATTTCTAAAAATTATAAAAATTCAACTGAAATACTCGCAATTTTTAATGAAGGATTAAGTAAATTAAAAGCTAAACCAAGTTTTAAAAACATTTTAAATGAACTTGAACTTCTCAAAATACCATCGTCCAACCATACTAATGTAGTACCTAAATAACGGTAAGCACTTGTAGAAAATAATAAAAATAATAATGTAATCAAAAAAATGATATCTTTATCGTTATAATAATTTCTTTCGCTAATTATTTTTTTATAATCACCTTCATAAGAAACTATAATTTGATTTTTTTTTGTAATTACATTATTTTTCACACCACTTAAGAATTACTTTTAAATAGTAATTTTTTATTAACCCTTTTAATTTTTATATTTTTTATTTCAAAAAAATAAGGATTCTTATGAAATATGTAATTTTTACCTTTGCTTTTTTTGCCCTTGCCGTTTCCTTTTCTTTTTCTAATTCTGTAAATGCTTCAGAAATTATTGAAATGCCGATCATTCTTGCTCCTAATTCAAGTCATACAACTTATGATTGTTTGGCCAAAGATATTTTTAATAATAAAGAAATAGAAAATGTTCAAATTAGACTTTATAATGAAAACCAAATTACAAAAAACGTCGAAGCAACCATTCGTGGAATTCAAGATAATAGAGTTCAAGAATTAACAAGTGGTACATATGTAATCCGCGAAAGTCTGCCTCCTCAACACTTAATAACTTTTAAAGAAGATTTAAAAATAGATTGGAATCGCGAATCCCGTTGTTGGAAAATGGGAAAAGCGACATATTCATTTAATCTAAAAGAAGAGAGTGATGAAGATAATATTTTCACTGGAAAAATGAATATTTCACCACGACTTTACATTAACCCAAACGTTCCACGCTGTATTCATCCAATGTTCATGTTACATCCGGGTTACAACCTTGAATGTAGAAAAAGTGTAAAACACGCTATCTAAATCTAATAGTATTTTATTAATATATTAGAATATTAGTATAATATTAGTGCCAGATTTAAAATTGTTAACCAAAAATGTCAAAAAATTCCACACAAACTCTCTAACATTAATCAACTAATTTATCTCTATTATCTATCCTCTCAATTTTTTATCTCTCCCAGATGGTTAACAAATTGATCTTGGCACTATAGAATTAAGTGTGAAGAAAAAAAATTTAAAAAAGACTTCGCCTATTTCCTATGAAAGCAGTTTCCGCCAAGGTAGAACCAGCTCATATGGGGTGACCTCCTCCTGCTTCCGAAACATTGTCAATAGGATTGCGATGTCAGCGCTTCGTACAGATGTAGCAACAGATTCAATGAAGTTTTCACTGATGACCACATTAATGATTAGCTATGCAATCACAGCTATCATTGTAGATACTTTAGCTACTAACGGTAAAATATTTATAATAAATTGGTCTACTTTCTATTGGAAACTTAATTGTGGTTTTGAAGTATCAACATTTCTTTTATGGACAATTATTCCCTTTACTCTAATGTTGATTGTTGATTCTCCAAGATCCTTTGATTGGCAATTGTTTACTTGTAGTAGATGGAAAAAAATCGATCTACTAATTCTCTTTATAATTTTCTTATTTGGAGTCTTTGCTATACTTAGTATAAAATTTATTCCTGTTCTTCGTAATTACTATACCTCTCGGGCCAATCTTGATTCTCCTGCAAAATTGGAATACGCGATTAACACCATAATTTGGACTCTTTCATGGCTTATAGGATGGGAGTTTTTACATCGAGTTTACCTCTTTAAATATTTACACATCTTATTTGGAAAACTTGGAATATGCTTAATTCCCATATTAGAATTTACATATCATTTGATTAAATCTTTACCTGAGGCATTTGCAATGTTGATTTTTTCCATTGCAGTCACCTATTGGTGTTATGTAAGAAAAAATGCTTTATTACCTTTTCTTGCACATTTTTTTATTGAAATCACTCTGCTCTTATTTGTACTTTTTATATAATCCAGGCGTAGCAGTGACGCTCTCAAATCCAAGTAGTTTTAGATAAGGAGTAAGAATATTCCAATTCGTTTATTAAAGTAATCATACTAAAAATTAATTTCATAAATAATTATTCGCAGATTAGTGATTTTTAAGAAGAAATAAATAATTAAGCTTAAACAAAGTTAGAGGATGATAAAAGTGGTGACCCCAAAGGGACTTGAACCCCTGACTGGGCCTTAGGAAGGCCTCGTTATATCCAACTTAACTATGGGGTCGGTTCAAAAAAAAATTTACATGAAAGGGTAATAAATAGCAAATTTAAATTAATTATTGACGAAAGAATTTTTAACATTCTACACCATTCAAATGCCGTCGAAGCTAAACCTACCTCATTGAAGACGCTCTTATAACAGCATTATAATTTAGATTTTCTTGATCCTTAATAAATTTAATCAACAAATCGTTATCGGCCATGTTAGTAGATTGACCACTATCTTGGTGTACGAATTTGTATCCAGTGGCAATATAATCATTCATTGCTACTATATAAGTTTTATCTTCTAGTATTGGTCTATTGCTATAATCTAAAAGTTCAACAGTTGATCCACCATCCTTTACAACATACTTTATTCCCGCAACCTGTAAATCAATGCTTTTTCTTTTGTTATATGAATAACTAATTAAAGATCTAATCTCATCTGTGGACATTTTCATAAGAACAATTTGATTTCCAAAAGGAAGAAGTTCATATGCTTTTCTTAATGAAATTTTTCCTGCAGAAATATTATTAATTCTAATTCCTCCATTATTTTGGAAAGCTATATCCGCCTTTAAAGTAGTCATTATTGCATCTGTAATTAATGATCCTAATTCGTTGTTGCCGGAGATAGTTTGATCTGCATAACCAATGGCCTTTGCCAATACTGGATTGCTATTATACTTATCTACCATTGTTCTGATAGTAGAATCTTCTGTGGTTAAAGTTTTAAGATCAATAATTTGATTTTTCTTTGAAGTAACTTTTCCGTTACTTAATGTAACTACTATTTTACCTAGGTAGTTTAGTTCATCTCCGGCCTGAACAACGATTGCATTATTAATTATTAAATTCTTTTTTATATATGTATGAGAGTGTCCGCCAATAATTACATCAATAAAAGAATTTGCCTCAGCAAGTTTGTAATCCTCGCTAGAACCAAGATGAGTAAGAGCAAGTACTAGATTGGCCTTTTGATCAGATTTAAGAAAAGAGTATTTTGCAATTTCTTTACCGGCATTACTAAAATAAAGTCCTTCTACATTTTTTGGTAATGTTGCTGGCCTGCCATTATTACTTGTTTCAATTGCGGAAATAACTGCTATTTTTATTCCATTATCAGTTGTTAGTGTTGTGTATGCTTTCGGTTGAGGGATAGAAGCATCGCTACTTACAACTTTTATATTTGCACTAAGAAGTGGAAAAGAAGACTCCTTGATTCTTTTAAGTAATACCTTTTGTCCGTAATCAAAATCATGGTTTCCTATGGCCATAGCATCTATTGGTATTGCATTCATCAAATCAAAGAATGGTTTTCCTTTATCTGCTGCTTGATCTACAATGGGATTACCACTAAAGTTATCGCCAGCATCAAAGACAAAGGTGTTTTTATTTTCTCTTTTTAATCTCTTAATTTCGGCAACTATCTTAGGAAAATTATCAATTGCTCCATGAGCATCATTAAAGTGGAGGAAATTGATTGTAGTAACAACTGGATAAGTCACCCACCCTACGGTAATACTTTTTTCCGGGCCACCCCAACCCATTTTATTAGTAATTGCGATTCTTCCAATACCTTTGTTGCCATTTATACAAAGGGTATTATCTTTATCGCTATCGCTAGAAAGAGTATACTTTAAAACAAAGACACCTTTTACATCAGTAACTGCATTTTGTGATTGATCAGAGCAGGGAGCGACACTCAAACCTTTTATTGGTTTTGAATCTGGACCTTTTACTACTCCAGATATCGTGCATTCTTCGCCCGAAACACAAGCAAGAACAGTAGAGGAAATTAAAAACGTTAAAAGCAATAAAGAAAGAAGAAACGTACTAACAATTTTCATGGTTCACCTCGGTGATTATTAAGGTTTTTAAAGGGGGAAAAGTTTTTAAAACCTCTCCTTCAGAAAGCGCTCCTTCTGGTAAAAGTTCATTTTCCATTCGGTCTAGAATTTTAATCTCACCGTTAATAAACTTTTCAGTAAATTTTTTTCTTAGAAAACTTTGATATTCATAGGAAGAAGGAGATGAATTTAAAGGAAGAATGGAGTCTACACATGAAGAAAAATAAAATAGGAATGCATCTTTAACTTTTGCGCCGTAAAACAGCTTTAGTGCTATCCCATCAACAAAGACCCTCATAAAATTTTACTCCATGTTTGAGGTCTAAAAAACTACTCAAGACAATTAACAAATTAGCAAATATTCGTCAAAGAATTAATAAAAAAAAATTATATCTTCTATTAATAGTCATGAAATAAATTCGTATTCAAAATACTTTAAACATTATTGTATTTCAATTAAGAGCTGAATCTCAAAGCTTAATAATGATTATTTATAAATTTTAAAATAAAATCGGGTGGTTATATAAAATGGAAATTAAATATAAAATAATATCAAAATAACGCTAAAAAAATAAATACGTTAATTGCGTACCTAAAATAGTGGGAATAAATTCGCTTTAATTTTATTAATTATTTATATTAATGTTTTCACAACACTCTAATTAACTGTCCTTTCGAAGAAATTGCAGTGCTGCTAGTGATTTTAATCTCTACCCATTTCCATAAAAAATTAAAATCTCTTTTCGAATCAAATGGATTGAAGTGGACTATTCTAAGATTTGAGGCCCGTCCTCTCCACATTAAAGAAGTCTCTTTAGGTTCATTAGATCCATTAGATTTATTAGACTCATTTTGTGATTTGGATTGATCAAATTTAGAATTTCGTCCCTCTACTAATATAACATGCTTTTCACCGACCATTTCTTTTCTAACCTTTTCCTGAATTGAGATTTGGTGCAACTGCAGATGACGTAATCTTTTAAGCTTCTGCTCTCTAGTTAATGTGGCCGGCAATTCGAATGCTTTTGTCCTTGGACGAGGAGAGAAGGCATATGAATAGATGAAATCAAATTGCGCTTGATCTAAAAATTTTAACGTATCTTCATATTCACTTTCACTTTCTCCAGGATACCCAACAATTATATCTGAAGATACTTTTATTCTAGGATTACTTTTCCTTAGTCGCTCTACAATGCTTAAATAATGTTCTACGGTGTATTCACGATTCATAAGCTCTAGCACTTTATTTGAGCCAGATTGTACGGGTAAATGAAGATGATCTGCTAATTTTTTAGATTCCCCATGAAAAGCAATTAATTCATCACTCACATCACGAGGGTGACTTGAAGTATATCGTAATAATTTAAGGCCAGAGATATCTTCAAGCTTAGTTAGAAGAGTAACAAAATTCTCATTACTGTTATCTTTCCTATCTTTCCCCTCATTATTTTTTCTTCCAAAAGAGTTAACATTTTGTCCTAAGAGCATTACCTCTTCTATCCCATGAAACTCTACCAATCTCTTAACATCACTTACAATTTCATCAACACTCCGAGATTTCTCTCTTCCTCTTGAATAGGGAACAATACAATAAGAACAAAAGTTATCACAACCTTTCATGATAGTAACATATGCTTTCGGATTACCATGAACAAATTTAGTTTCTTTAAATGAATATAATGGGGAATTATCATATTTATTATCAAATATTTTTTCTCTTTTTTGTTTTTTTTGATTATTTTGATTATTTTGATTATTTTGATTATTTTGATTATTGAAAGTGACTTTTTTCACCATTGCTGAAATATTATCTAAATTATCTGGGCCAAAAGCAATATCTATGTAGGAATATTTTTTTAATAACTCTTCACCTTCAACTTGAGAGATACAACCACCAACTGCGACAATTATATTTGGTTTATTTATTTTAAGTGAACGAATTTCACTAATATGAGAGTAGAATTTTTCATTAGCGTGATCTCTAATTGCACAGGTATTAAATAGAATAAGATCTGCATCTTCTTTAATATTGGTTGAAATAAAATTATCCTCCCTTAGAATTGAAAGCATTCTCTCTGAATCATGTTCATTCATTTGACAACCATAAGTTTTTAAGAAAACTTTTTTTTGCATTATTCTTTTTCCTTTAATTTTTTTTGTTGTTGCCAGCGCAAATATTGATCGATTAAATATTTTTCTTGTTGCCTTTTTATTTTAAATCTAAAAGCAACAAACTCAGCTATCATAAAAATAGCAAAAAAGATATAAAGACCTATGGTTTTAAAGAATATCCACTTGTCACTCGAGGCCCAAAGGGCAATACACATCATAAACACACCATAGAAAAGGCAGAGATAGGCCATATCTCTTTCCATCTTTCTAAAGCAATCTCTTAATACCTCTATGCTTGCTAATTGTGTGAGTGGATGTTTTTTGGCCTTTATCATCTCAATCATTATATCTCCCATCACTGACTTACCAATACGAAATTGATAAAGAAAAAATATCGCTATTGCTACTGAAGTAATGGCAGGAGTTAATTTAAACCAAACACCAGAGTTTTCAAATAAAGATAATGCCCCCAGAGTTATTATTAAAAAAAAGTTAAATTTTGAAATTGTATGTACTTCTTTAGAAAAATATTTCTCCAAAGAGATTTCCACAACTGAAAGAATTATTCCAGCTGTAACTGCTATTTTTATGGGGTAATGCTCTTCCAAATACCAATAAGCTAAGGCAGGTAAGAAAGAGATTAAAAAGAAATTTTTGGAAAAATTATTCATTTATATGGAAAAATCAAAGTATTGATTAAAAGCAAATGCATCGCTGGTTTCGCTTTTATAAAAATACTCTTTATCTTTTAATAATATTTTGTAACTAATAGCATGTAGAAAAAGACGTGACAACGGTGATGGTGATGGTGATGGTGATGACGACAAACTTGTGCCATAAAGTGCATCACCAAATATTGGATAACCTAGGGCCGCCAGCTGTACTCTGATTTGATGTCTAACACCAGTATGTAATTTAATTTTTAATAAAGAAAGATTTTCTTTATTATTATAATCTAATAATTTTACCTCTAAAGATGCTTTAAAAGAATCATTAGAGGGGGAAGCGGCCGTATCAACGACCATTTTATGTCCAGACTTTCCTGATGGACGAAGATAGTGAGTATAGTGAGCATAGTGAATATATGCTTCGTCTTTTTCCCTTAAAAAATGTCCATTAACAATTGCTAGATATTTTTTTTCAACTACTACATTGCTGTAATTTTCTCTTAAGTAAGTATAAAGCTCCTGAGATTTAACATAAATTAAAACTCCTGAAGTTTCATAATCCAGACGATATAAAAGCCCTCTCTCATGTTTTTTTGCATTTACGTTTTCAAGTAGATTTTGCGACTGTGGATGATGATTTCTTAAAAAACTTAAAATATTATCTTTTTCAGAATATGAGAGTGCATGTCCATGGATATTGGCCGGTTTATTTATTACTATAAATTTATCATTTTCTTCTATGATACGAGGGAGAGAAGTATTTAATTTTAAGTCACATGAATTAAACCATGAATCAAACTGAGGATTAATCATATTATGATTAACAAAATCAATGGGCAAAGTGATCTTCTCTTTTGCTTTGACTTCTTTATTGGCAGCTAAAATTTTTCCTTTCCATTTTTTAATTTGAGCATTACTGATTTTTTCACCTTGATTTTGAGTTTTTAAAATGTCAATTATAGCATCAATCTTCGTTTGATAATTATTTAGAGTAGAAAAAGATATATCGTTCACCTAATACATCCTATGAAATCAAAATAGCGGCGCTACTTATATTACGACTCATGTTAAATAACTTCACATTAAGTTCTTTTTGCCGTTGATCTTTAGACACAATTGATATGGCCTCTATCCAAGAGTCTTCTGCTATTAAATCTAATGGTGAGATAGTTGATAGCAGTCCTAGAGTTATAATGTTTGCTGAACGACCACTAACATCACCGGCCTCTATGGCCATTTGATGAGCATCAAGAGTATATATTTCTTTTCCATATTCACTTTTTAATAATTTTAGTGTCTCCTCCCAAGAGGGATATTCCTCTTGCTTTACTCCAGCAGGAACCACTTTGAAATTATTAATAATGATTTTTCCATTTTCTTTTAATAAATTAAGAAAATCATCACGCCAAATTTCAGAGTACTCTAATGCTACAATAATATCTGCTGTCTTAGGCATCCACATAGGAGAATAAACCTTTCCAAAAGCAAATGATGATATCACCGGTCCACCCATTTGTGCCATACCATGAGTTTCGCCTTTTACAATATTATAATTAGAAAAATTTAAAGAGCTTGAAGAGTTTGAAGAGTTAGAATTTCTATCTCTAGTATTTCTGTTAATAAGAGCAACTTCCGCCAAAACTTTACCCATGAAAATATTTCCTTGTCCACCAATTCCTCTGATCGCAACCTTTAAACTTTCTGGCCAAAGATTTGGTTTGGATTTATTATTTAAATCATTATTTTTTATTTTATTGATTGTATTGATTGCTTTTGAAGAATTATAACTACTAACAGTTGCTACTATCGATGCAGCTTTAGCGCTAGAAGAAGATATCGCCCTATGCGGACATATTTGAGTACATATAAGTGATTTACTATCACATTGTGAACAAAGAGCGGTAACTTTGGGATTTCCTTTTTCATTACTACTATCCTCTTGCCATTGAATAGCAGGACAGGCCAAACAAATTTTGCAACGTTTGCATAAATCTAAATCTATTGATGGATAGGTTTTATTTTCAATCTTCTTTCTTGCAGCAGTGTCTTGAACACAACTACCTCTAATGATAAGCACACTAAATACACCACTTTTTGCTAAATCTAATGCTTCTTTTAATTCTTTTTCCACATCTTTTACTGAATAAGCATCAACAACTACTGTGCGCGCACTTTCTGCGTCCACAGCTTTTTCTAAGTTAAACTTGTTCTCTTTTCCCTCTATATTTATGGGTGATGAGGGGGCCAGTTGTCCTCCAGTCATAGCAGTAATTGCATTATCAAGAATAATTTTCACACCTGGAATTTGTTTGAAAATTGCATTTCTAGTTGAATCAAGACCGGAATGACATTCACAAGAATCGCCTGAAATACTTAAAACACTTCCCGACATATACGGAAGTGCATTTACAAAACCTTGTCTAATTGAATCTGCGGCGCCCATGCATAAAACAGTATCAAGTGAATTTAAAAAATAAAGTAAAGTAGAACAGCCAATATCACCAAAGACTCCAAAAATCTTTTTTTGTTGTTTTAATTTTTTTATTGTAAGCGCAGTTGCTCTATAGGGACAACCTGGACATATAGATGGTGGTCTTGGAGGAGAAGTTAATTTTTTTTGAAGAGTGGTAGTTGCCTGTGATAGTAATGGTGGTATTGTAATATTTAATTTTTCAAAAACAAAATTACTTAGTAATTCAGGAGTCCAGTCAGTAATCGTTTGATTGGCCAAGCTTTGCTTTCCAATTACAGTAATACCATTTGCTAATAATTGCTCTTCTATAAGGCGATATCCATCTTCAATTATAAGTGTTGGATAATTTTCATAACCGATCAAAAATTCTTTAATCTGTAAGAGAGGAAGCGGATTAATTAAAGATAAATTCAAGTGACGATAATTAATTTTTTGATTTTGATTTGTAAAAATATTTTCTAATACCTCTTTTACGATCATAAAACTTTCACCAGTAGAAATAATATTTGCTTTTAAATTATTATTTTCTGTTGATGAAGGTGATGATGATGAGGTTAATATTTGATCTCTATTTTTATAGGCCCAATCTAAAACTTTCTTTGATCTCTCAGTAATAACATGATCATAATTTTTTCTGGCCAAGCGTGGAAGTAACATCCATGAATGCAAATCAGAGGAAGAAATTGATAACTCTTGCTTTAAATTATGATTTTGATTTATATTATCTTTATTATTATCTTTATTATTATCTTTATTATCTTTTGTAACAACAATACCTTCTGAGTGAGCTAAAATTCCTGAGGCAACTATAGCAACAGGAGTCTGCACGCTTTTACTTAAATCTGCGGCCCAAAATGGTGCTAAGTACATCTCTTGATGATTTTTTGGAGCAATGATCGGAATTTGACAAGAGCGAAGAAAATAACAAACATCAACTAGGTGTTGAGTGCTTGACGGTGCATAATCTGTGGCCACATACCAAACAACTGCACCTGGATTTTTAGAATAGAATGCGCTGGTGGAGATGACATCTCCGGCCTGAAATAATCCTGGGGCCTTCATTGTGATAATTGTATCAATGCCTGCCATAGCGTAACCCCATCCAACAGACACTGCTACTGCCTCACTAACTGACCATCCCACCTTTATTTTATTTTGCACTTTGCTTAAATACTTATCTATCACCTCCGTACTTGGAGTACCTGGATACCCGTCAGCAGCAGCAAATCCTGCATGAATCACTCCTAAGGCCAAGGCCGCATTTCCTTGCAATACAAAATTCTTACCAGAGTTTATTTTTGATGATTCTACTAAATTTTCAAAGTACGAAGATACAGGAAATGATGCTGAAGATACTTTAGAGCTCATAAATAAATTCGCCTTTTTTAATATTTTTAATTTCTGTTTAAATAATACTATTTAAATAACATATAAAAGTATTATAAATAGGAATTGTCTAACTTTATTTGTAACATAAATAGGAGGGAACAACATCATGGGACAAACACAAATCCCAATTCCAAGACAAATAATAGATGAAAAATTAAAAAATATGTCTTTGCCCGACATAGGTAGAGCGTCTATTAGAGAAATAAAAAAACTAACTGATCAATTAGAACAACAAAATGGTTTTAAATTCATTCGCATGGAAATGGGAGTTCCTGGACTCAAACCCAATAAACTTTTTGCAGAGGCGGAAATAGATGCCATCGTAAACAAAGGCCTAACAGGAACCTATCCAGATATTGATGGGACTCCAGAGCTAAAAAAAGAGATTTCAAGTTTTATTAAAAATTTCATGAATATAAATATCTCTCCAGCAAATTGTGTTCCTACTGTAGGCTCAATTCATGGTGGTTTTGCTTCTGTATTAGTATCATGCCGCCGCTATACTAATAGAGATACTCACTTATTTTTAGATCCAGGCTTTCCCGTTCACAAGCAAATGGTAAAAATGATGGGAGTAAAACAACAAAGCTTAGATGTTTATAACTATCGAGGGAAAAAATTAAAAGATAAATTAGAGGAGTTGCTCTCTCAAGGAAATATATCATCTATTTTATATTCAAATCCCAATAATCCAACTTGGATTTGTTTCACAGAGGAAGAATTAAAAATTATTGGGGAAGCGGCCACTCGTCACGATGTGGTTATAATTGAAGATCTTGCATATTTTGCTATGGATTTTAGGAGAGATTACTCACAACCAGGCAAAGCACCTTTTTGTCCATCAGTTGCTAATTATACTGATAACTATATTATTTTAATCTCTAGTTCAAAGGCGTTTAGTTACCCTGGGCAACGAATTGGAATGCTTGCACTATCAGACACTTTAGCTTTAAAACACTATCCTGACTTAGAGAAATTCTTTCCTAAAACACAGTTTGCTCACTCTCTAATTTATGGAGCAATTTATGCTACTACGGCAGGTACTTCTCATACCGCTCAATACGCACTGGCCACCGTGCTTAGAGAGGTTAATAGTGGCCGCTACAATTTCTTAAATGATGTTCGTGAATATGGAGAGAAGGCCAAGGTTATAAAAAATCACTTCTTGTACAATGGTTTTAAAATTGTTTATGATAAAGATGGAGAGGAGGATATTGCTGATGGTTTTTATTTTACATTCTGCTATCCAGGTTTTAGCGGACAAGAGTTAGCACAAACTTTAATTTATTATGGAATAAGTGCAATCTCTCTTGCAAATACAGGGGCCACTAGAACTGAAGGAGTGAGAGCATGTATTTCATTAATTTCTTGGGAACAAATTCCTGAGCTGGGAAAAAGATTACAAAAATTTAAGGAAGATCATAAAACAAATTAAATTAAATTAGTTTAATTCGGGCATCCACTGCTACTACTTTGTTTTTACTTCCTAACAATGGATTTAAATCTAACTCTGAAATTTCTGGAGCTATAAGAAGAAGTTGGGATAATTTCACTAAAGTTTTAGCAAAGAGATCGATATTAACTCCTTCTTTGCCTCTTACACCCTCTAAAATTTTATAACTTTTAAGAGACTTGATCATTCTTAATGCTTCATCATAAGTTACTGGTGTAAGGCCTGCAGCGGTATCGTGTAAAACCTCGATAAAAATTCCACCAAGGCCACACAATATTATATGACCAAAATTTTCCTCTTTCTTTGCTCCTAAAAATAATTCTACTCCACTAAGCATCGGTTGCATAAGAACAGAGGTTGCATCTTTTATTTTCATTAATTGATCGAAGTTAGTTTCTACTGCCTCTTTATTTTTTACTGCTAAAACAACACCTCCAACATCGGATTTATGAACAGGACCCACTACTTTCATCACCAAAGGATATCCCCATTTTTCAGAGATACTAACCGCCTCTGCTCTAGTACTTACTACCTTTTCCTCAGCACGATCGATTCCCACACTATCAAGAATAACTTGAATCGATGTTGGATCGATGTATCCGCCTGAACGATTGTTACTGTTGTTATTTATTACTTCTCTAATTTTCATTTTATTTGATTCTTTTATATCTACTGGGCCTGCTGATGTTGTTGACGCTGGCACTGGTGTGTTAATAATATTTACTAGTGCCCTCCCAAATAAAACTTCATCTGAAAAATAAATATTTCCTGAATATAAATTTTTAAAATGCTCTATGGCCTCGCTACCTGTTGTAAGCGATGGGAAAATTGGAAAAATGGGTTTTTTAGTTTTTGTTATTTGCTTACTTATGATTTCATACGGCCCTCTTAGATCAGAAAGACCCGTACTACCAAAAATTACAACCATCATGTCGATATTATCAAAGCGAGTATCAACATAATTAATAATAGTCTCTAATTGCTCAGTAGTTCCGGTGGCCAAAAAATCTATGGGATTTCGAACACTAGAACCTGATAGTAATTTACTTAATAATTCATCTGCAGCACCACCTTTTATCTCTGGAACATCTACTCCAGCATTTGATAGGGTATCAGTTAATAATACACCTGGGCCTCCAGCGTGAGTAATAATTGCAACTCTTTTTCCTTTGCCTGCAATGCTTGAAAATGGTTTATTATTAATTGCTAAATTTAAAAATATGGCGGCAGTATTTACTAAATCATCTCTACCAAAACACCTTACAACTCCTGCTTTCTTAAAAAGTGCATCTACTGCTACATCTGAATTCGCCAGTGCTCCTGTATGAGAGGAGGCCGCTCTTCCTCCAACCTCAGACTGGCCGGCCTTAACAGCTGCAATCATACATCCTTTTGCAATTAAGGAGCTAGTATGCTTTAAAAACATTTGCGGATTTTTCATATTCTCCATGTAAATAATCTTTACCTTCGAACTACTTTGAGGATCAAAGGTCTCATCCCAATATTTTAAAATATCTTCCACTCCTATTTGAGCGCCGTTACCCACTGAAAAGAGTGAGGAAAAAGATAATCCTTGAGGAATTCCTCTTTCTATGGTGAAAGCAGCAGTGGCCCCGGAGCCACTTACAAAATCAACACCTTTAGGGTCAAGTTTGGGAATAGGACCTGCAAAAATACCAGCGTAGTTTGTATTTAAAACGCCTATGCAATTTGGTCCAATTAGAGACCCAGCAATTTCATCAATTATTGCCGTCACCTCTTTTTCAAGTTTTCTTCCCTCTTCTCCCATTTCGCTAAAGCCAGCAGATAAAATTATGTATGCCTTTACTTTCTTAACTCGCACCAATTCAGTTACAATCTCTTTTATGAATTGGCATCTGACTGCGATGATCGCCAATTCAATTTCTTCTGCAGGCAAATCTCTTGCAGTTCCAAAACAAGGTACTCCTTGAATCATAGCTCCGGCATTTTTAGGATTAACTACCATCACTCTTCCATGATATTTGTGGTCAATTATATTTTTTAAAATCTTACCACCAGGGGTAGTGACATCATTTGACCCACCAATGATCACTATGGAGCGAGGATTAATTAGCTCACGAGTTAGCTCACGAGTTAACTCGCGAGTTAACTCCCGAATGATTGGCATTTGCTTCTCCTTGATATTGTTGTTACTAATTTATAAACTTTAATTTATAAACTTTAATATACTTTAATATTTTTATAAAACAATTTATGAAACAAAAACTATGGGGTATTTGTGACTACAAAAACTGAAAATAAAACTCAAAAAAATGCTATTTCTCCTACTCGCGCACAAAATTATCCAGAATGGTATCAAGAGATTGTAAAGGCCGCTGATTTGGCCGATCAATCACCTGTTAGAGGCTGTATGGTAATTAGACCTTGGGGTTATGCCATATGGGAGAATATACAAAGAATTCTGGATAAACGTTTTAAAGAAACTGGTCATCAAAATGCATACTTTCCTCTGTTCATTCCAAAAAGTTTTTTAGAAAAAGAGGCAAAACACGTTGAAGGTTTTGCTAAAGAATGCGCAGTTGTTACTCATCATCGATTAGAGCTGGGCGCTGATGGTACTCTTGTTCCAGCTGGACCGCTTGCAGAACCCTATATTGTGCGACCAACTTCGGAAACTATTATAGGAGCTATGTTTGCAAAATGGATTCGTTCATATCGTGATCTTCCACTGCTCATAAACCAGTGGGCCAATGTTGTTCGTTGGGAGATGAGAACCAGACCATTTCTTCGAACCACAGAATTTTTATGGCAAGAGGGACATACCGTTCATGCAACTGAAGAAGATGCAAGAGAAGAGACTATGAAGATGCTTAGAGTGTATAAAGATTTTTGTGAACAACATATGGCCATTCCAATTATCATAGGAGAAAAGACTGCCTCTGAGCGTTTTCCTGGAGCAGTTAATACTTATTCTATGGAACCAATGATGCAAGATCGGAAAGCATTGCAAGCAGGGACTTCTCATTTTCTAGGACAAAACTTTGCAAAAGCACAAGATATTTTATTTCTAGATCAGAATGGAAAACAAGTTCATGCTTGGACTACTTCTTGGGGAGTCTCTACTCGTCTAATAGGAGCGCTTGCAATGACCCATGCAGATGATAATGGAATGATTGTACCTCCTAGAATTTCCCCCACTCATGTAGTAATAATTCCAATGTTGAACAAGGCAGGAACTGAGGGAATGGTTTTAGAGTACTGTAATTCTTTGTGTGCAGAACTTAGAGAGAAGATTTACAATCTCGGGTCTGGTTCCAACTCTACCGTGCAAGTTGAAGTTGATATGCGCGATTTAAGAGGGGGAGAAAAGGTTTGGTCGTGGATTAAAAAAGGTGCACCAATTTGCATGGAAGTAGGACCTCGTGATGTTACAAATAAAGCAGTATTTTTTAATCGAAGAGATATGGATCCATCTCAAAAAACTTCCATGAGTAGAGAGGAATTTGTAAATAGTATTGCTTCTATTTTAGATGATATTCAAAAAAATCTTTTTAATCGCGCCTTAACCTTCCAAAAAGAAAATACTAAAAAAATTGATAATAAAGACGAATTTTACCAGTTTTTCACTGCTAAAAATCAAGAGCAGCCTGAAATTCATGGAGGATATGCATTTACCCACTGGTGCGGAGATGCAGAGGTCGAAGGAAAAATAAAAGCAGATTTAGGAGTCACTATCAGATGTATTCCTCTTGATATGGAAAAAGAAGCAGGTACTTGTCCATTTAGTGGCAGACCAAGCCCGCAAAGAGTAATTTTTTCCAAATCATACTAGAATCATATTAAAAGTATCTCTCCTTTTCTTTTCGGTAATTAATTCCAATCATTGATTCTCCTCTCTCCTAAGATAAAATTAAGATAAAATTGGTTGTATAGAGGGTACCTTATTATGATCAAGTTAACTCGCTTAAATGGACAAGTAATTACTATTAATATCGATTTAGTCAAATATATTGAGGCAAATCCAGATACTAGAATAGTTTTTATAAATAACGATATGTTGATAGTTAGAGAAAAAATGGATGAGGTAATTGAAAAAACTATCAAGTATAAACAAGAAATTTTTAAAAATTTTACAACATTACAACATTAGGAGATAAAAAATCATGCTAGATATAGCCAGTATTGCAGGAGTGATTCTTGGTTTTGTATCAGTTTTCGGTGGTGGTATGCTAGAAGGAATTCACCTAAGCTCTCTTATACAATTTACTGCATTCTTGATTGTTTTGGGTGGTTCAATAGCTGCAATGTTAATTAGCACACCTATGGATACCATTCAATTAGCAATGAAATTAATGAAAGATGTTTTTATTTTTAACCCTGGACAAATGAAATTTTTGGCCGATGAAGTTATCAAATATTCAGAGCTGGCCAGAAGAGAAAGTATTTTGTCTCTGGAAAAAAATGTTAACGATGCCCCTCACCCTTTTCTTCAACGGGCCCTAAGATGTGCAGTTGATGGATATAGCCCTGATACCATCGCTGATGTGATGGAGACTGAAATTGCTCTTACTGAAGAAAAAGAAACCAATGCCGCCAAGATGTTTGAAAATGCTGGTGGTTTTGCTCCTACAATCGGAATTATCGGAGCAGTTTTGGGTCTTATTCACGTTATGAACGGTTTGGCCAAAGGTGGTGGTACTGATGAATTAGGAAAAGGTATTGCAGTTGCATTCGTTGCTACAATATACGGACTCTTTGCTGCCAATATTGCTTTTATTCCATTTGGAAACAAATTAAAGACTCGGGCCTCATTCAATAAAAAATTAAAGCAAATGATGTTAGCTGGAGTTTTAGGAATTGTTGGCGGACTCAATCCAAGAGTAATTCAAGAGAGAATTCGTGCTTATTATGAGGAGTAAAATATGAGCGAAGCTGAAGGCGGCGATAAGCATGGTGGTGGTGGCACAGCTGGTGGTGGTGGTGCACACTCAGGTGGCGGTAGTCATAAAAGGCATAGAGGTGGTCATGGTGGTGGTGGCCACGGTGAAGGTGTAAATCTCGAACGATGGGTTATTTCCTACGCAGACTTTATGACTCTGTTATTTTGCGTGTTTGTGTTGTTGTATGCAATGTCTATTGTTGATAAAAAAAAGGTGCAAGAGGTAGCAATGGGAGTAGTAAAGGCCATGGGTGGGGGACCAGATAAAAAGGCCAAAGATGAAGTTGATATAAATCGCGGAGGTCATCTGGACGCTTCTACTGGAATGCTCGAGCAAAAAGGAAGAGATATTTTACCTGACCATTACATGAAAAGAGTGGCCGACAATCAATTTGAATTAATTAGGGCCGAAGAACTGGCCGATCACATTGAAAACTCTCTACAAGAAGTATTACCCCAAGAAAAACAAAGTCAAATAAAAGTTACGGCCTTACCCGGAGTAGGGGTAAGAGTATCTATTCCTGATGAATTATTATTTGAAAAAAATACTCTTAATATCTCTAGTGAAGCATTTGATGCAATTGATAATATAGCTAAAATTTTAGAAGAATCAAATAATACTATAGTAATTGAAGGATATGCTGATAGGTATGACCTCTTGGCCTCGAAATTTAAAAATCTTTGGCAATATTCTAGCGCTAAAGCAATGGCACTTTTAGAGTATTTAGTTTCAAAGTTTAATATTAATAACAAACGCATCTCTGTTTCCGCTTTGGGAGAATATTACTCTCTATCGCCAGCACAACCAGATGGCCCAGAAAAAATTCAAGAAAATGTCTCCAAAAATCGTAGATTGAATATTATTATCATGGGTGAGAAGAAGGCAGACGATTTTTAAAAAACGGAGATTATAAACGATGAGTAACTATCCAGCTATAATGGGATTTATTAAGTTCGCAATTTTAGCAACACTTGGAGAGATTATTGCCCGATGGGTATTAGCTAAGAAAGGTGAATTTAATTTCGCACTTATAAAAAAGATGCATCTTTGGGAGCGGGCCCTGGTGTGGGGGTTTTTGGGAGTAATTATAAGTTATGTTTTTACAATTTATAGTGTGGGCATAGACACATTAATAACCCAAAAAAGGTTATTAATTATTGATATGGATAATGAAAATATTAAAAATATCTGCGTTGCCTTTTGGAAATCATTTTGGATGAATCTTTTATTTGCTCTACCTCTGATGACTTTCCATCGAGTAACAGACACTTTAATTGATCGCAAAGAATTATTTAAATTTGGCAATTGGCCCATCACTAATGTTCTTTATTCAATTGATTGGAAAAATATTTGGACAAAAGTTGCTCCCACAATTATTTGGTTTTGGATACCAGCACACACCATAACTTTTACTCTACCTGCTGAATATCGGGTATTCGTGGCGGCCTTATTATCTATATGTCTGGGATTAATTTTAGCGCTTATGAAAGCAAAAACAATGAACGCTACTAAATGAACAATGAATAACGGGCAATGAATAATAAATAATAAACTTTGAATTATTTTAAAACTGTAAACATTTGATCAGCAGTTTTATCTAAGTTCTTACGAATGATAGGAGCGATAAGTGAGATGCCAAAGCTAGAGGCACTAAATGCACCCACATAACGAACTGTCGTGCTAATTAAATTACCTCGTGAATCTAAATTTTCTTTTATGATCCATACTACATCTGATGAATCAAAAAATGATTTGTTAGGAAGTCCAGTCTCTGCAGTTAAACTACTGACCTCATTTGAAGTTGCAAGTCTACTTTTAATTCTTATAACTCCACTTGCATCTTCACTTACTTCTACATAATTAAAATATTTGTAGTCTTTGGTATCATTAACATACGTCCAAGTATAAAAATGATTTTCATCGATTTGTTTAACAATTTTTATCTCATCAATGCCTGATAGGTAATATCTGTGATGTCTTAATTGACCGTAATTTGCATAATCCATTATTATTGACTTTAAAACCTCTTTGTTACTATTAAAATTTGCACTCCTATCAATGGAAAATTCTTTTGCAGAAACTACAGTTGAGAAGGAAAAAAACATAAGTGTTAATAGTAATACTATAAAACTATTAACGCTGTTGATACTAATAACATAATTAAAATTCTTCACTTGCAATACTCCTTGTAAATTTTTTCTATTTATAATTTGTGATGAGAAAATCAAGCAACGTCATAAATACAACGTCACGACTACTATTCAAACGACCTTTATTATAAAAAACGCACTATTGTCAATGTGAATCTTTGTGAATATTTGTGAATATTTATGAATCTTTTTTCTTAAAATATTTCATAAAAATTTTTATAGAATTTTTAACGAGCAAACTTCGAAGCTACTTTAGTGAATTTGAAGTGATTCCATAATACATCAAATATAGATTTAAATTCTCCATGTTGATAGAGCATACGATGTTGATTTAAAAATGAGATTAAATTCACTGATTGCGAATTTAGTTCATTATTATCTTCCTCTGAAGTGACACCATCCACTTCAGCATCGATATCTTTAAAGCTACGACTAAAAATAAAGCTTACAATATCATGGGCCACAATAAATAGTTGTCCTAAGCTACTAATGCTAGAATAATTTAATCCTCTAGGAAAACCACTACCATCTGCTTTCTCATGATGTTCAAGAATAATAAGTCCAATATCTGGAGGAATCATTCTATAATTCTCAATCATTTTGGCGGCATCTTGAGGATGATTCATATACTCTTTCAGTTCTGAATCCTTAAACTCATGACAACGGTTCATCAAATCCCCTGTTGTACGAAATCTGGCCAATTTAGGATTTTTAAGAGGCATATCATGTAAGAAGGCCGCCAAAACCAATTTATAATAAGTTAAATTAGAACTCCAACCTCTCATGGATGCTACTAAACAAGCAATGTTGGCCAACAAAACACTGTGATCTACAAGATAGTTATCATTATTTTCAAAGACCGTCTTTTTAGAGGATTCAAATAAATTATTTAGAAAAGGAGAAGATCTAATAAACGAAAGTGATAAGATAACGGCAGCCTTAGTCAAATGTTGAGTTAAAGAATTAACTCCAAACTTAGCAGTCGTCTCATATATAGTTTCAATTGTTTGTTTAGAAATATTCATCCCATCATCGTATGATAGTTTTTGATCTTCTGCATTTTGTAGCGCTTGAACGATACTACTTATCACCGTAGCTGTTTTTTCCTCTGAAAACATCTCATTTTTATTAAAGCTCAAGTTGGCCAAATTTTCAGCAGAGGTGTAGAAATTTAAATCATATAGTGTTTTAAAATTTAAAAATAGTTTATCGATAAGCTCATTTAGATCGCTATACAAAATGTATAGTCCACTTATACCACGGGCCTTATACTTATCATAATCAGCAACACTAAAAATATCCCCCTTTTTTAATATCTTTAAAACTTTTTCCTCAGATATTTTTATGTAGCAATCAATATCCAAATAATTAAAACAAAGAATCTCTTCTAATTGAATGAAAAAATATTGAGATAATGAGTTAGAGGTAGAGTTGGAATTAGAGTTATCCGTACTACTACTATTGGACATACTTATTTTTTTACGTTTTGGAAGAAATGAATCTAAAGCTTGAATTAGTGGATTTATTACATCTGGTTTTATGGCCTTGGCATAAACAAATTTATTATCTATTGAAGCAGAAAATTGATTTACTAAGGAAATAACTGGAACACTTATATCAAATGTGTTTTGAGAAAATATTGCAATTTTACTGGCCGCTCCTCTACTGGTTTCATCATCAACAATAATACACTTAAAATTATGATCTTTTTTAAGATACTCTATCACTGCACTTTTAGAACCTTTTGCAACAACATCCACATCATAGTGTTTACGAATAACTAAACTTAAAACTGTAAGTAAACTAGTATCTGGCTCAACAATTAATATTCTAGCGTTGGGAGAAGAAGCAGTTATTGTTGTATCAGTAGAATTATTATTTATAGGTTTTGAATTAATATTGATAACCATTATTTTTTCCCTCTCAAAAATAAAAAAGATACTATTATTTTATCAAAGGACAATATTTAAGTCATACCAGTAAATTTTTCATTATGATGGATCCTCTAGATGATGAATCCTCTAGATACCTCATAGGTACCCTTTAAGTTTGTAGGCAATAATTCCTAGTATTTCATTGGAAACATAAAAAAGATATTTACAGTTTTCTACCTTCCACCTTAAAAAATAACTCCATAAAATTTTATTATTATCAGAATTGTCAGTCGTAGCAAAAGTTATTACAGGATATGCTGTAGCAATCATCTCTTTGCTTAGTCCTCTATCTGCACTTTGTTTTTTAAAAATCAGATAGGCCCTCTTCATGTGATGAATATCTGTTACAATATAAAAATTTTTAATTTTTTTACTAATCATCAATTCTGTGGTTTTTTTTGCTTCATCATATGTGTTAAGCACATCATCTACCAACAATACTTTATCTTTTATCTTTTCAAAGACTCCAATATCTTTCATCCAAGAAATAAAAGAATCTCCTTCATTTAAAAGTCCTTTAGAGAGTAAGAGATTATTGCCTCTGGATATTATAAGATAATCTACCTTTCCACTTTGTAATAATCTTAATCCTTCAGCAAAACGTCTAAATGCTTCTTTATAAAAATATTGCCCACTTTTTAAATCTTTTTGAATTCCATCTCCTGACAAGATCACTGCTGCCTGCAGATGTTTTATCTCATTTTCTAAAAAAACATTAGTAACCGGACTTAAATCGCCATCCACGGAAGTTATCCATATTTTATAGAGATAAACTGAAAGAGGAGATGTCACTGTGAAAAAAAATAATAAAAACATCAATACAGTTAAACGTAAATATTTATAATATTTTTTTCTGCAAACAAAAATAAGCATGAATAAAGCAAAAACATAAAAATAAAATTCGGGGGTAATAAGAATCTTTAACGCTTTTGAAAAAAAATAAAACATATTACTTCTCTTTGTTTCTCTATCTTTTCATAGGAAATGCTTAATAAATGGAGACAAAAGAAGGATATTATGACTTTTATCATAATACTACCCCTTATAAACAAACAAAAAAAAACTTTCTTATCATACTAAGGTATCAGGCCCTATTCTATAATAAATAGCGATTGTTTTAAAATAAAAAAATAATTACAAATTACAAGAGGACATACAGGTGAAATTCTGTACAAAATTTGATTCGATCTCTGGAAAAAAATATATTTCTATTGATACTAAAGGGCAGGCAGTTTTAACGAACGCTATTATTAACAAAGGTAGTGCATTTACAAAAAAAGAGCGTGAAGAATTAGACCTACAAGGTTTATTACCTCCAGCTGTCTCTTCAATGAAAATTCAACTAGAGCGAACCTATGAAAACTATCAGGCAAATGCAAACAATCTTCAAAAATATATATATCTAACTGCACTTCAAGATCGTAATGAAACCCTTTTTTATAGATTACTATTCGAGCATATAGAGGAAATGATGCCTATTGTATATACTCCTGTTGTAGGCGAGGCCTGTTGTAAATTCTCGCATATTTATAGAAAACCCAAGGGACTATACATTAATTATAACGACAAAGATCAAATAGAAAAAATTTTATATAATTCAAACATAACTAATCCCTCAATCATTGTAGTTACAGACGGAGAAAGGATTCTAGGTCTAGGTGATCAAGGTACAGGTGGAATGGGTATTTCTATAGGGAAATTATGTTTATACACTCTATGTGCAGGAGTTGCTCCAAGTGGAACATTACCAATTATGTTAGATGTTGGTACTGACAATGAAGAGCGGTTGGCCGATCCTCTCTATATGGGACTCAGACACAAAAGAATTAGAGGTGAAGCATATCAAGAATTCATTGATAAATTTGTGGCCGCTATCCAAAAAATATATCCTAATGTTGTATTACAATGGGAAGATTTTCTTAAGGAGAATGCTTTAAAACAATTAGCAAGATTTAGAGATAAATTGTGTACATTTAACGATGACATTCAAGGAACAGCAGGTGTAGTGGTTTCTGGTTTCTATGGAGCACTTCGAATAACTGGCAAAGCAATGAAGGATCAGCGTGTATTAATCGCCGGAGCAGGAGCATCTGCTCAAGGAATTTCAGACCTAATTGTTTCTGCTCTAATGGAAGAGGGCCTTACTAAAGAAGAGGCCATCAAGCGAATATGGACAACAGATAGCAAGGGACTTGTAACAAAAGATAGGCCCAAGCTGGAAGAATTCAAGGCCACCTATGCAAGAGCTGTTGATGAAATCTCAAACTACAAGTGCAGTAACCACTCTAAAATTACTTTAGAAGAAGTTATTCTTAATGCAAAACCAACAATACTAATTGGAACATCAGGAACACCTGGAAATTTTAGTAAAGAGGTTGTTACTGCAATGACAAAGGTAAATGAAAGGCCAATTATTTTCCCACTATCTAATCCAACATCAAAGGCCGAATGTACTCCAGAAGATGCTATTGTTTGGTCAGAGGGAAAAGCAATTGTTGCAACAGGCAGTCCATTCGATCCTGTTTTATTCAATGGAAAGAAATATCGTATCGGCCAATGTAACAATGCTTTTATCTTCCCAGGAGTAGGGCTTGGTATCATCGTAGCTGGAGCAACAAGAGTTACTGATGGAATGTTTTTGGAGGCAGCAAAGGCATTAGCATCACAAGTAACTGAACAAGACATATCTGTAAACGCAGTTTTTCCTGAATTAAAACGTATTCGAGAATGTTCAAAATTTGTTGCTTGTGCAACTATTCGTAGAGCAGTTAAAGATGGGTTCGCCGATAGTGAAATTTTAGAAAATATGGAGAAAGCAGTTGAAAATGCGATGTGGTTTCCATCATATTTACCTATCAGCTATGAACCATAGTTAACCATAATTTACAAAGCAATAATTACAAAATAATAATTATATTTATTAATCACTTTTTACTATTAGGAAATTTTAAGATGACAACAAAAAGTAAAGCACTTCGTGAATGGGTTGAGGAAATGGCAAAACTTTGTAAACCAGATTTAGTATACTGGTGTGATGGTTCTGAAGTTGAACGCCAAACCCTAGTAGATCAAGCACTTAAAACTGGTGAGCTTGAGCTGCTAAACCAAAGCAAATTACCAGGATGTGTATACCATCGTTCGAATGCCAACGATGTGGCCCGAGTAGAACAATGTACTTTTATCTGTACTGATAAGAAAGAGGATGCAGGGCCTACTAATAATTGGATGGCACCAGCAGACGCATATAAAAAAGTGGGGGCAATCTTTGATGGTTCAATGAGAGGAAGAACCATGTATGTGGTTCCATTTATCATGGGTCCTGCAAAGTCACCATTTTCTAAAGTTGGTGTTGAGATCACTGATAGTATTTACGTTGTACTAAACATGCGTACAATGACAAGAATGGGGAAGATCGCTCTCGATCAACTGGGTGAATCTGATAACTTCACCAAAGGTTTACATGGTAAAGCTGATTTAAATCCAGAGCGCAGATTTATATGCCACTTCCCTCAAGATAATGCTATTTGGAGTGTAGGCTCCGGCTACGGTGGTAATGCACTTCTAGGAAAAAAATGTCTCTCTCTAAGAATTGCTTCTTATTTAGGTAGGCAAGAAGATTGGATGGCCGAACATATGTTAATTCTTGGAATTGAAAATCCTCAAGGAAAAACCTCTTATGTGGCCGCCGCATTTCCCAGTGCCTGCGGTAAAACAAACTTAGCAATGTTAATTCCGCCTAAGGAACTTAAAGGTTACAAAGTATGGACTGTTGGTGATGATATCGCTTGGTTAAGAAAAGGAACAGATGGAAGATTATGGGCGGTTAATCCTGAAGCAGGTTTCTTTGGAGTATTACCAGGAACCAGTCATAAAACTAATCCAAATGCAATGCTGACCATGCAAAAAAATACAATTTACACTAATGTTGTAAAAACTACAGATGGAAATGTGTGGTGGGAAGGTCACAGCGATCCAGCACCTCATAAGGCCACAGATTGGTTAGGAAGAGAATGGACTCCATCAAGTAAAGAAAAAGGAGCTCACGCAAATTCTAGATTTACTGCTCCTGCAAGTCAGTGCCCTTCTATTTCACCTAATTGGGAATCACCAGAGGGTGTTCCTATTAGCGCTATAATTTTTGGAGGAAGACGTGCACGTGTTGCCCCTCTAGTTTATGAATCATTTAGTTGGCAACATGGAGTTTACATGGGTGCAACTATGGCCTCAGAAACTACTGCGGCCGCCATTGGACAAACGGGAGTAGTAAGACGTGACCCTATGGCGATGTTACCGTTTATTGGTTACAATGCCGGCGATTATTTTGCCCATTGGCTACATATGGGAAAAATCACTCCTAAGCCACCAAGAATTTTTAATGTAAATTGGTTTAGAACCAATGCCAATGGTGAGTTCATGTGGCCTGGTTACGGTGATAATATGAGAGTGCTTTTGTGGATTCTGGGTCGTTGTGATGGAAAAGTTGAGGCCCAAGAGTCTCCCATAGGGCATATTCCATTCGAAAAAGATTTGGATTTAACTGGTCTTAATCTAAAACATGAGACGTTAAAAGAGTTATTAAGTATTGATAGGGCCAGTTGGAGAGAAGAACTTAGCGGTCAAAAAGAATTTCTTGACAAAATTGGTCCTAGATTACCAAGTGAACTTCATCAAGAGTGGCAAAATCTAACACATCGTCTTTTCTCATAATTATTTTTTGACTGGCCCCTCTATTCACCATGATAATCAATTAATGTCTTAGGATTATAAGATCCAATCTTATTTTTATAATTTAAAAATGGTAATCCGACGATTGAAAAAATTCCTGCTACCTCTGCTTTAGCATCTTTAATCATCATAGCTACCGCCTCTAATGTTCCCCCTGTAGCTATTAAATCATCAACAATAATATATCTTTTATTGGCCGGTAAATCTGCTTTATGAATCTCTAGTGTGGCCGAACCATACTCTAAATCATAACTTCTTTGGTAGGTTAATCCAGGTAATTTCCCTTTTTTACGGGCCAACACTAGAGGGACTCCCTTCTTTAATGCAAAAGGAGCGGCCAATAAAAAACCTCTACTCTCTATGGCCACCACTCCATCTACTTGCTCCTTCGAATATATTTCCATCATCTGATTGATAGTATAATCAAAGGCCTGTGGATTTGTAAAAATGCTAGTTACATCATAAAACAAAATCCCAGGTTTGGGGAAATTTGGAACCTTTCTAATTACATCATCTAGATCCATTCCTTTAGTATGACTTGTACAATTACTCATAATTTTATTACTCCTAGTTTTTTTTATAACTAAAAAACATGCTAATATTATTTTTTTAATTTGGATATATTTTGAATAATCTAATAATTTTACTAATAATTTTAAAAAATAGATATTTTTTACACACATCGAATCAAATTTAATTTTTTTTCCTTGAATCTTTTACTATTTACTATACAATACCAACAATTTTTTAGTTAAAATTAGCTTAAATTTGTGAAGGAAATTACCTTATGCATATCTTAAAAACATCAATAATAAATTTAATAACTTTAATTCAATTTGCCATTTTTGCCCTCTTTATTATTATTAACTTGTTAGTACTCGTTACCTCCTCTTCCTCTCAAGCGAGCATCTTCTCTTCTTTCGATAGTAGTGATAGCAGTAGTAGTCACAATAGTATTTCAAAAGACTCCTGGTTAACCTCCCTCTCTGTTGGAATACATAATCCATACAACTCCACTGAAACCGGAACCAGCACCATAAATGAACATGATTATTCTTATACGGCCAGACTTCAAACTGATATACCTGTATTTCACACCATTCATTTACATGGAGAAATGTCTGCTTTTACTCCTATAGAAAACCCAAAATTATCTGAATACAAATCTAGAGAACAAAATAGTTACCGAGGATTAATTGGTTATATTTTCGAAGACATCTCTCCTAAATGGAATTTCATTCCAAGAGCAGGAGTCTTTGTTCCCAAAAAAGGTGAACTTAAAAATAAAAATATTCAAGTAGGATATCTTCAAATCTCTCCTCTTTGGTATTATCAAAGAGATAATGGAAACATTATTAACATAAGCATGAATTACACTCATCTTAATACCTCCAAAAAAACACCTGAACTTCCCGGATTACATGATGAGTGGGCGGTAGGAATAGAAGGTGGAGAAATCATACCAAAAAACCGAGATAGTTATTTTGCATTTAACTACTCTGCAATCTGCAATTTATACAATTACTACAGAATTCCAGATAATATCTTTGTTAAAAGAATTGAACTTATGTTACTTCTAGGAGTCACCTTTTAATTTTAAGCTATTTTAAGTTACTAAAGTTATAATGAATCTAAATCAATATTTAAAAAATAAAGCACAAAGAAAAGAAGCACTCGAAGATGAACTAAAAAACCATCGTAAACGTTGCCCGAGTTGTTTTCGCTCTCAAAAAGTATGTTTTTGTAAAGAGATAGCTTCCTTTTCAACCCAAAGTGAATTTAGAATTTTAATGCATCCAAAAGAGGCCAGAAAAGAACAATTAGGAACTGGACGATTAACCAATATTTGCCTTAAAAATTCTAAAATTATTGTAGATGAAAATTTTGAAAATAATCCTGATGTATTCAAACTACTTTCAAATACAGAGGAAGAATACGCACAATACTTTCCTATGATCTTATACCCAGGAGATAAATCTCATAATATCACTCAATCTGATTTTCCTGAACACATCAAAGATAATCTTACTTTAAAGAACAAAAAATTACTTATATTTGTTATTGATGGCACCTGGACGTGTGCTAAAACCATGATGAGAAATAGTCGTAATTTACATAATTTGCCACGAATTAGTTTTGAGCCGGGTGTACTCTCTCAGTTTAAAATTAAGCAACAGCCTGCTCACTACTGTCTTTGTACTATAGAATCAATCTATTATCTTTTAAATGAATTAGAAAAATGGAAATATGAAACTCTCCTCGGAAAACAAAATGTATTACTTAATACACTTCATCGTCTTGTAGATTTTCAAATAGAGTGTACAAAAAATCCCACTTTTACCAGGTACCGCCCAGGTACTTATAAGGCGCCAGATGAGAGAAGTTACAGTAAAAAGTGGAGCAAGAGAAAAGTATATTTTGAGCTAAAATGAGGAAACAACAACTTTCATTTAAAAAATATCACCATTCCATAAATCATCTAGAAAAGTTTGTACTGGAAAAATCTCATTATTATCGTCAGTTTGTCTTTTCCTCTTTTCCATTGTTATAAATATTTTTCTTTTTAATGAAACTTCTAATGATAAAGCATTCATGCTTTTGAAGTCCCTTTCACTTACTCTTTCACTGGACTTTACTTCAATTCCAATAATATTTTGTTTAAATTTAACTACAAAATCTACCTCTAGTTGTGTTTGAGTTCGCCAATAAAAAAGCTCATCCTCGTTGTTTTTTATCAAATGAATATAAGCAAAAATTTCACAAAAAATAAAATGTTCCAATGCTTTTCCAAATTGGATACTTTTCTCTACGATTTTTTCTCTACCATTAAGATAATTTGTTATTCCACAGTCAAAAAAATAAAATTTTGGAGTTGATACGAACTTCCGTGAAACGCTTGGGCGATAAGGTTCTAGACGAATACCAATCAATGTATCTTCGAGAATTTGAAAGTAATCTTTCACAGTCCTTGAAGGAATTTGCGCATCGTTAGCAACTTTTTCGTAATTTAGTTGTTCTCCGCAGGCCATGGCCGCTGTTTTTAGAAAACGGGAAAAATTCATCAAATTGCGAGTAAGCGCTTCCGCCTGAATTTCTTCTTTTAAATAAAGATCTACATAGTCTTTAAGCTTTTCTTGAGGACTATCGCTCAAAATCACCGGAGGTAATCCGCCCCATTGTAAAATGTGTTTCCAAGAAAAATATTTTTCCAATTCCTTGCTAACTAGAGGGAAAAATATATATTTTCCCAAACGACCTCCTAGTAAGTTAACACCACTTTTTTTTAATTTTCTAGCACTACTACCAGTAAGAATGAATCGAAGATTCTTATGATCGTCCAATAGTAATTGTATTAAATCGAGGAGAATTGGTATTTTTTGAATTTCATCAATGATGACAATCCTATTTTTACTAGAGACCCATTTGTGCCCCCTAATTATCTCTTTCAAAAATGATGGGTTTTGCAATAGAGGAAGATAATTGTCAGGGTCTAATAATGAAATATAAAGGGTATTACTGTTAAAATTTTTCAAGAGAGTAGTTTTTCCAGTTTGGCGTGGTCCTAACAGTAAAAAACTTTTTTTCTTTACTAGAATTTTCAAGTCAAGAATTCTAGGAAGTATAAGTTGCTTAGATTGTCTAGGTTGCGGTGGAGTGTTTATGTTTTTCATAATATCTTTATTATGTTCTAAATTACGTGGAACTGCCACAGATTTTCATTGAAAATTCGTGATAGCTCCACGTAATTTAAACAACCTAAAGGCATTAACCTGAAGGCATTAGTTGATAATTTAGGAAATTTACCTGCATGCAAAAAAATTGGGGTCAAATTCAGGTAACTTAAGTATTAGGAATGGAACTTAATAAAAAGGTCCGACCACATAAGATAATGTTCGAATATCTCTTGACGTTGTATATATAAAAAGAGAATCTGCATACTCTCTGAACATGCTTGTATTTTTTATTGCACTGTTGGTGTTTGGAGTTGATGGTGCAATTATATTATAAAGGAATACTAGCTGTGCAAGACTTTTTAAGTTTTCATTTAAATTCGTTAATTCTTTCTTCCATTGAAAAAAATGGATACACTACTCCCACCCCTATTCAAACGCAAGCAATACCAAATATCATGCAAGGACTTGACCTCTTAGGAATTGCTCAAACAGGTACTGGCAAAACTGCCGCCTTTTTGCTTCCCATTTTAAATAAATTATCACAAACAAAAGTTGAAGTAAGATCTAAAGGAACAAGAGTGCTGATACTCACTCCCACTCGTGAATTGGCCTCACAAATTAATGACAGTATTTCAAAATATGGGAGAGGACTTAATCTAAAACATGCAGTTGTTTATGGTGGAGTAGGCATACATCCTCAAATGAGTGCTTTGCTTAAGGGTGTGGACTTACTGGTTGCAACTCCTGGACGCTTATTGGATCTGATGAATCAAGGGTACGTGAAGTATGAACAATTGGAAGTTTTCGTTCTTGATGAGGCCGATCGCATGTTAGATATGGGATTCATTCACGACGTAAAAAGAATTATTAGTCGTCTGCCTTCTAAAAAACAGACTCTTCTCTTTTCGGCCACCATGCCAAATGATATTGCAAAATTGGCCAACTCAATTTTAAAAACTCCTGTTAAGGTCGAGGCAACACCAGAATCTAGTGTGGTAGAAAAAATTGAACAAAAAATAAATTATGTTGAAAAAGTAAACAAGCCACAATTATTAAAAAGTATTCTTAAAAACAAAGGAATGGAGAGAGTTTTAATTTTTACTAGAACAAAACATGGTGCCAACAGAATTGTTCAACATCTGCAACTATCTTCCATAAGAGCTGCCGCAATTCATGGAAATAAATCTCAATCAGCAAGGGAGAGTGCTCTTAATGGTTTTCGCCATGGAAATATTAAAATATTAATCGCCACTGATATCGCTGCTAGAGGAATTGATGTTCCAGAAATTAGTCATGTAATTAATTATGATATGCCAGTTGATCCCGAAAGTTATATTCATAGAATTGGTCGAACAGCAAGAGCAGGAAGAAAAGGAATTGCTATTTCTTTTTGTGATCCTAGCGAGAAAAAATTATTAATGGCCATTGAAAAATTAATAAAGTGTAAAGTAAGCATTGATACCACTCATCCCTACCATGGAGTTGCGGCCCAATTTAGTCAAAATACTGCAATTAAAACAACTTTACCTACAAATAGAACTCGTCACCCTAAAAAGCGTTAAGCGCCAGCAAAAAGCTAATAATCTACTTCCATAAAAATTATTTCAAGAATAAATAGATAAAATTTATTGCCAACTGTATTGGTTATAAATTTCTTTTATGTAAATCAAAAATTTCTAGCAAGCACTTGAGTTTATTATCAGCAAAAAAAATTAATTCTTTTTTTTGAAATAAAAAAATGAACAATGTTATTTTATATAAATAGATTTGAAATTTACTAAGTGAAATACTTAAATAATTTTTTTAAAAAAAGGAAATTAATTTATGAAAAATAAAAACGTAGACAAAAATAAAAATAAAAATAAAAACAAAATGATTTATTTTGTTTTTATTTCCCTTATATCTACTATCGTTATTTCAAATGTAGTATTGGAAACAAAACTGGGAATAGCACATGCTACAACTGAAATATTAAGACCTGCAAAGAAAAATGCTGTCGTAAAAGCAGAAGCAACTGATCAAGCTACTGTTGCTACTATTGCGACTGCCATTGATGATGATAAAGAAAAAGAAGTCGCCTCAATAAAAGATACTCTTAAAACAGAAATTGCAAATTTGTTTAAGGAAGTATCTAGTGGCAAAACAAAACTTACTTTTGATATTTACAATAAAAGAATTGTAAAACATCTAAGATCTCTTGAAACACAAGGTTTAAATATAAAAAATGATTTACCAAAGCTTCTCTTAGATGAAGAGATCATAATTTTACATCAACTTGATAAAGAAGCGAAAGAATCACTTAAAAAAGCAAAAATGTCAGTTAAGAAAAAAAAATCAGTTGAAAAAGAAATAGAAAAAGATGAAAAACAAGTTAAAGAGGAATACCAAGAGTTATTAAAAGAAGAGAGTGAAAAAGAATCAGATTGGGAAAATGTTAGTCCAGTGAAAGAAAATGAAGCTCACATTTACACCTCGGCAGATGGATGTAAAGAATATTCTCAATTTAATCTTTCAACAAAATTCATAGAATTTTACAAATCATGCACTGGAGTAGATCTTTCAGAAAGGATGTTAAAATGGACAAAAGCAAAGCCAAGTGGAAATGGAGAGGTTACGTTTGAAAGACCATACTATTTACATAAAGGTAAAGAACGTTTTTTAAGTTTCAGAGAAGATAAGGAAACATATAAAGGCAGATCTAAAGTAGAAGAAGTAGCTAAACAATTTGGATCTTTGAAAGTAGTAAGTGCAAAAGAAGATTGGTTTTTTTTCAAACAAGATCTTGCTGTTTTAAAGGGTAATAACGACATTTCAGAAAAGCAAGGGAATCACCAACTTGAAGAAATTACAGTTAAATTTCTAACACCAGCTGAGATGAAAGCAGAAATAAGGAAAAAGATGCGCTCAGATTTAATTAGCGCCATAAATAAACAAGACGATAAAGAAGTGAAAAAAATATTAGATAATATGAACAAAGAAGAGATACAAAAAATTATTGTTCAAAATGAGAATGCAGATAAGGATTCTGCCGGAACTATTATGGATCAAGTGTACCAGCTGTGGGCGAAAGCAGAAACAGCAGGTGAAGCACAGAAGGCCAGCACTAATATAATAGCAATGTTAGTAAATAAAGGAAGTGCTTTGCCTCAAAAACTAGATAAAAATGATAGTAGTGGATCTCCATTGATACATTCAGCGGCAGTATTCAATAATCTAGAATTACTCAAGATGATTATCAAACATGTTGATGGAAATATAAATGCCCTAAGTAAACAGGGAACTAGTGTACTTTTAACTGCAATTAAATTTGGGAGCAAAGAGGTTGCAGAGTTCTTGTTAGATAATAATGCCAAAATTAATGTTAAAAATGAACTTAGTGAGAATGAATTTTACCGTGCTATTGCTTACAAGCAACCAGAGATGGTGAAGTTACTACTTAATCATAAAAACAGCAAAGATACGATTAAGTTAAATACTGAGGATTATAAGGGAAATCTTGCTATTCATTATTTGATTACAGAAGAGTTTGCAGGTGATAATCGTCCAAAGGAGATTATGCAAATTATTTTAGACTCTGGAAGAGTAAGTGATGTTTTTATTAATTCTCAGAAGAAGAATGACTACACCCTCTTAATGATGGCCGCTAATAATGGTTATACGGGATTAGTAGATTTGTTACTTAATCACCCTCAAAGCAAAGATCTTATCGATGTAAATGTAGTTAATGAGCTTGGACAAACTGCTATAGATTTGGCATCAAATGAGGCCATTAAAGAGCTCTTAAATAAATATTATAAAACTCACGAGAACGCACGTGTGGCCTATAAAAGCAAAATCTTTGATAATGCTTTAGCGGCCGCCAAAGCTAAGATTTTCGAAAAAATTAAGAGTAGTGATTTTGCAGGATTAGCGCAAATACTAGATGACCTTAAAACAAAGAGCATGGACATAAATGGAGACAAGGAACATTTTAAAAAGGCAATGCTCGCTCTTACCAATGAGAGTGGAGAAAATATGCTAGTGCAAGCAATGAATACCTGGGTTGCGAGTAAAAATAAGAATCAAGATAAAGAGAAAAATCCTCAATATAAAGTAATCGCAGGGTTGTTAAAAGCAGGAATGCCATTTGATGAAAACATGGAACTTCGCAAGTATCGTGATGAAAGTGCTACCACCATATTATCTTGGGCCGCCTATTATAATGACGAAAATACGGTAAAAACAATTTTGTCCCAGATGAACCAATGGAATCCTCAAAAGAAAAAAGATTATTTAAATGCTGGCGATAAGAATAATGTAAACGCATTAATGGAAGCTTCAGTAAATGGACATTCGAAAATTGTAGATTTGTTTCTAGCAGCAGGGGCCAACGTTAACAATCGAAGTAGTTATGGTAATACTCCCATTTATTCTGCAATTCTACAGGGACATAAAGAGGTAGTTTCCTTGCTAGAAAACTATTACAAGGAACATCCAGATCTTTGGGCGCAAAAACTTGCGGGTGACCTTGAACTAGCGATTGCAGCTCAAGATTTAGATAAAGTAACAAATGTCTTAAAGGAGGTGCAATCACTCAAAAATAAAAGTGACATCCCTACTATACTTACTAGCAAAGACAAAGATGGCAATTCCTTAGCTCAGCAAGCAGTACTTAAATGGACCAAAACAGATAGTGAAGATAATATTATTAAGAGTATGAAAATTTTAAACGCTTTAGTAAAAGCAGGTGTAAAGTTAGATGAGGATATAATTACTTTAGGAAATACTCCTAAGTATAAGCAGCTTGTTTCCGATGCTAATCTTCTACTCTCCTTGGCCTGGGTTTCTGATGTTGATGATTTACAAAAAGAAATCTTTACTCGCTTAGAGGCCTATAAATTGACAAATCCTAAGGAAGCACTTGGTTATATCAACTTAAAAGCGAATAAAGAATATAAGCATAGAACTCCTTTACTAATTGCCATTCAAAATAATAATAAAAATACCTCCCTAAAACAAATATTTGTGGATGAACTAATTAAACTTGGTGCCGATGTTAATCCTGCTAACAGCAATAATGGAGCAACTCCATTAACTTATGCCGCATATCATGGAGAAACTTCCATAGTTAAATCTTTGCTTAATGTTCAAGGAATTGAAGTGAATGCTCGTGAAACCTCTGGGTCAGACGCTGGCAAAAATGCTCTCGAGATTGCTGAGGCAAGAGGAAAAACTGAAGCTGCTGCCGAAATAAGAAAATACTTAGCAGAAAAAGATTTTAACAACTACATAGATATTTTTGCATCTAGAGCATTTTCACAAATTGAAAGCAACATTACTAAACATAATCTCAATGCTATTAAGAAGGTCATTGATGATTTTACTAAGCAGATAAGTGCTGATGGAGTAAAAGATCCGCTTAATGCGCTAGCTGTAATGAGAAAACTCTTTGCAATTAAAAATAGCAGTGGAAAAAATTTAACAGAGTTAGCTCTTGATAATTGGATGAAAGATAATAAAGACAAAGCAACTAAAGAAATTATCACTTACCTGCAAAAAATCACCAGATAAGCTATTATTTTTAACACCTACGTAAAATATCTTTATCATAGTAAGTTATTAGAGTAATTTTTTTAAAAATTATGCCACTTTGCTGGTTGATTTTCTTTTTTCCTTTAGAAGTTTTTGTCTTTTCTTTTCAATTACATTAATTTCTTTCATAGGAATATCTTCATCATTAGGAAAGAGAATCGTAGACGGGTGAACACCCAAGGCAGCAGCAATTTTCCTTGCATTATTTAAACTCAACTCCATGCGATCATTTTCAATTGCAGATAAATGCGTCTCTTTTACTTTACACAAGTTTTCAATGTCTTTTAGAGTAAAATTAACGCCTTTTCTTAATGCTCTAATTGCTTGCCCAATAGTTACTACCGATGAATCTATTTCGTTTAGAACATCTTTAAATTTTTTCATTAAATCACCTCTTCTTAGAGTAATCGTGGATGGCCGTTATCTTTACTACTTCAACTACAACTTTTTTTTCAAGTATTCTATATATTATTCTTCCTCGATAACTAAAACATGACGATCTATACGGTAGTGTAAATTCTTTTCTGTAAATTATATTTCAGACGAATGAGATCAACTTTTGAAAGTTTAGATGAAATTTTAAAAATGATCATTTGTGTTCTAAAATTCTCATTATGAATATCACCAAATATTTTTAAAGGAGAAATTTAGTATGGAATTACTTCCAACAACAAATGATCAAAAACATCATAACATTTTAAGTGAAGCTTTGAAAACATTAACAGAAGAAGGAACAGGCGGAATGTTGAAAGTTATGACTACTCTTATGAATGAAGCAATGAAAATAGAGAGGTCTTCAGCTTTAAAAGCATCACCTTATGAAAGAGTTGATGATAGGGTCGGTTATGCTAATGGTTATAAGGAAAAAACAATAAATACATCAATGGGAAAAATTACATTGGATATTCCACAAGCAAGAGGGATTAGTTTTTATCCTCAATCTCTAGAAAAAGGGATGAGATCAGAACGAGCATTAAAGCTAGCAATAGCAGAAATGTACGTTACAGGAGTTTCTACTAGGAAGGTGACCGAGATAACTGAAAAACTTTGTGGTATGGAGATCAGTTCAACACAAGTATCTAGATTGTCCAAGTTGTTAGATGTCGAACTATACAATTTTCGTAATCGTCAATTAGGGCAAATGAGATATTTGTTATTAGACGCTATTTATGAAAAAATTAGACATAATGGAATTGTAATCTCACTACCAGTACTAATTGCGATAGGAATTAATAAAGCTGGAAAGAGAGAGGTACTCGGTATTTCAGTAGGTCTATCAGAAGCAGAAATTCATTGGAGAGAATTTCTAGTGTCTCTGGTGAATAGAGGTTTAACTGGATTAG
>JADGAM010000120.1 GCA_015232015.1 Oligoflexia bacterium
TATTTTGCTACAATATCAATGGCAATTAGCTGCTTGCGACTTATGGCCAAACTTCCCCCTAAGAATGCACTTAAAAAAACAAGATGACGGACAAGAGGGTCAATCCACAGAGAGGTGATATGAAATAGTCGCATAATAATTGCAAAAATTGTTAATGAAAGCATTGCAAATATAGCGACCACCAGAGAGTAAAGAGAAAATTTAAATACAATATAATCAAGAAATGCAAAAGTTTTAATCATGTTTGTTTATCCTAACTATAGCTATCACAATTAATTAATTAATATTCAATATACTACGATTGATATAAAATCAGTAGAGAATAATCATAATGATATAATTATGGAGTGAAAATAATGAAAAAATTATTACTAACTGTTTCAATGATTCTTATATTTTTCTCTTTATTTTTAATAGATTCAAAAATTTATTTTAATTTTAATATGGAAGCAGAAGCTGCTTCAGTTGTTAAATTTTTTCCTGAAGGGGAAGTTATAGATATTGGGCAAGTGCAAGTGAATTTTTCAGATGCCATGATACCATTTGGTTCGCAATTTTTTCACGAAGACCCTTTTAAAATTAATTGTGTTAATGGAAATAATATTCAAATAAAAAAAATGAATGCGAGTGATGCGAGTGATGCGAGTAATGTGAATAATGATAATAAGAGTAATCTTGTAAAGCATGAAATGGATGATGAATTTAATGTTACAACATTCACTACAAGATGGAGTGATCAGAAAGTTTGGGTGCTAGATTTTAGAAATAGGCTAAAGGGTGGCAGTAAATGTTCATTTGAATTAAATAAAAACTTTAAAGATCTTAATGGGCAAAATATTTCTGGAAAAACCAATTACAATTTTAACACTGGCGGACCAAATGTAATTTATTATTATCCCCATCATGAAATAGAAGAAAAACAATATTTTATTTTAGTAGCAGATACTAAATTTGATAACAAGAGTTTTTTTAAAAATTCTTATTTAGTTGTTGAGGGACTAAATGACAAAATATCTTTAGTGGAAGTGATTGGCAAGGAGAGAACAACTCTTTTAAGATGGTTGTATGATCCTGAATACGATGGAAACGTTCAAGTTGATCGCAAAAAAAAATTAAAGAAGTTAGAACCAAGAGTAGTTGTAGTTAAGACAAATAGACAGTTTCCTGCAGACACTGAGGTGAAACTAGTGTGGGGACGTGGAATAACTGCTGCATCTGGTGTGAAACGAAGTTCAGATTATGAAATAAATTTTAAAGTTAAAAAAGAATTTTATGCAGAAATGAAGTGTACTCGAGATAATGCCAATGCTTCTTGTAACCCACTTTTTCCACTATATTTAAGTTTTACATCTCCTATTAATTGGGAGATGGCCAATTCAATCACTTTGAAAATAAATGATAAATTATCAATAAAAGCAAAGGAAATTAAGTCATCGGAGAAAGAGAGTAAAAAAAATAAAGATTCAAAGGAATTTAATTCGTTAGAGTTTCCAGGACCTTTTTTGGAGAATACTACTTTGGTTTTAGAAGTACCAAAGACTCTAAAAGATATAAATAAAAGAAAATTAAACAATGTCAGTTCATTTCCTTTAACAATTAAGACTAACGTTTTTTCTCCTTTAGTTAAATTTTCTGCAGCTTTTGGTATGCTAGAAGCAAAAGCGTATGGAGAAAATGCTCCACTACTTCCTGTAACTTTAAGAAGTGTTGAAAAGGAATTGTTATCTCAAAAAATTAAAATACCTGAAATTTCAGCAGAGGTGGTAAATATTTCAGGAGGAGGAGAATTAGGAAAAGCATTATCTCAAAAAATTATTTTTTGGTTAAGGGCCACTTATCATAAGGAACATAATTATCAAATGCACGAATGGCAAGAAACTCAAAAATATATGAAGGTCTCTGAATATAGAGCAACCCCATTATTGGAAAATATTGACAAACAAACGACAGTTCAAAAATTTACAGTACCTCAAGAGACAAAGAGTGGTTATGAAGTTATTGGTATTCCCCTAAAAGAAATTGGTTTTTATGTTGTAGAACTTAATAGTAAATTACTAGGCAATGCTTTATTAAGTGAGGACTTGGTGGGGGTAAATAAAAGTATGTATGTGGCCACAAGTGCATTGGTTACAAATTTAGCAGTTCACTTAAAAAAATCTGAAGAAGGAAAATCATCTCTTGTATGGGTAACATCATTAAATGATGGGAAAAGTGTTGCGGGAGCAAAGATAACAATAAGAGATTGTGATGGCGATCTTTTATTATCGGGAGTAACTGCTAGTGATGGAACTTTTAAAATAGCAAAATATCCAGAAAATAAGAAAGAATGTAAATTTACCTGGAATAATAAATTTGGATACAATATTCAGATAAAAAATGCTCAAAGCTATGATCAGTATGATAGTGGAGAATTTGTTTTTGTCGAACATAACAAAGATATCTCTTTTGTTCACACATCATGGAATAGAGGCATCGAAAGCTGGCGTTTCAACATAAACAGTGCTTACCGAAAAAATACCTCAAAAATTTTTCACACGGTAATTGATAGAAAATTATTAAAAAAAGGGGAAACAGTTTCTATGAATCACTTTGCTCGTCAAATTGGCGAGAGAGATTTGGAATACTTAAAGCAAAATGAACTACCATCAGAAATTACTATAACTCATCAAGGTAGCGATAAGAAATATCAATTGAAAATTACTTGGGATGTTTCTAAAGGGAAAGCAATATCATCTTGGAAAATTCCTGCAGATACCGCACTTGGAACTTATGACGTTATGATTGATAATGAAGTAAGTGGAAATTTTATGGTTGAAGATTTTCGAGTTCCTTTAACATCGGTATCAATTACATCTCCAATTACATTTGAGAAGATGATTAGATCTAAAGAAATACCGTTAAGTATTTATATACAATATTTAAGTGGAGGAGGAATTGCTGGTTTGCCAGTGAAACTTCGTTATTATATGGAAAATAGTTTTACTAGCTTTAATCGATATAATGAAGATGAATTAGTTTGGGCCAATGGGGAATTAAATAAAGAAACGGTTAATGAGAAAGAAAATGATGGCGAGAATGATGGTGAGAATGAAAATGATCAAAATTTGCAGGAAAAAGAGAATTCACGAATTGTAAGAAATATTGATTTTAAATTGGATAATAAAGGAATGTTTAATTTAACATTGGGTCCATTAGCAAGCAAAAATGTACCACAAACGCTAGTTGTAGAATTAGATTACCATGATCCTAATGGAGAAATTCAAACAATTCATACCAATTTCAAAATCAATCCAGCATCACGTTTAATTGGAATTAAAAATGGATGGCAAATGGAAAAAAAGAAAAATAATATTATTGCCAGCGGTAAGGTTGTTGATTTGCATGGCAAAGCGATAGTAAATTCAAAAGTAAGAATTTCTTTATATAAAGAAAATATTTACAGCCATCGTAAGCGTTTAGTAGGTGGTTTTTATGCTTATAAACATCATAGAGAATATGAGGATTTAAAAACAAATTGTGAAATTACTAGTGATCAAAATGGACATTATCAATGTGAGATTATATCCCCGGAGGAAGGAAGTATTATTGTAGAAGCAGAAACCTATGATGAAAATAATAATAAAAGTATCGCACATACTTATGTTAATATTTATAATTATGAAAATGAATGGTTTGATGTAACAGATAATGACCGCATTGATTTAATTCCGGAGAAGAAAAAATATAATCCTGGTGAAGTTGCTAAAGTTCAAGTTAAAATGCCATTTAAAGAAGCAGAAGTATTAGTTACATTAGAACATCAAGGAGTTATTGATGCTTTTGTAAAACATATTGAAAGAGAAAATCCTATAATAGAAGTTCCCATCAAAAAAGAGTATGTTCCCAATATTTTTATATCAACTCTAGTTGTACGAGGGCGGGTGCAAAATAGTAATGATAAAGATAAAGATAAAGAGACTACTTTTACTGTTGATTTAGCAAAACCTGCTTACAAAATGGGATTAACGGAAGTGGAAGTGGGATATAAGGATAGAGAGTTAAAAATTAATATTATTCCAGATAAAGATATTTATCAAGTAAGAGAAAAAGGGGAATTAAAAATCAAAGTTTCTGATTTTGAGGGAAGCACATTAAAAGACAAAGTATTAAAAGATGCGGAAGTAGCAATCGCTATTGTAGATGAAGGATTATTAGAATTAGCACCCAATGACTCTTGGGATATATTGCATGTGATGTATCCCCCTCGGTCATATGCTATAAGAACATGTACTGCTCAAACTGAAGTTATTGGGAAAAGGCACTTTGGACAAAAGGCCTATCCTAGCGGGGGTGGAGGCGGTCAAAGCAGGACCAGAGAGTTATTTGATACTCTTTTATATTATAATCCTAAAATTAAGCTTGATAGTAATGGCGAGGCAACTGTTGATTTTACCATTAATGATTCAATTACTAAGTTTAGAGTATTTGCTTTGGCCTATTCGGGTACGGATTTATTTGGAAGTAATCAAACAACAAAATTTAGTAGCACTCAAGATTTGTTAGTGTTTGCAGGAATTGCTCCCATCGCAAGATTAGGGGATTCATTTGATATAAATTATACTCTAAAAAATAATACTGATAAGGAAATGCAATTAATTGCAAAGATCAAAGAAGAAAAATTTAATTTATTACCCAAGAAAGAATTGTCCTTAACCTTAGCACCAAATGAAGTGAAAAAAATTGATTTTATGATAAGAGTGCCAACAAAATTACCATCTTCATCACCATCTTCTTTGTCATCGTCATCATCACATCCATTACTAAGCTACTTATTAGAAGTAGTTGATAAAAAAACAAATAATCTAAAAGATAGTTTAAGAAAGACTCAACAAATTTTTCCGGTATTAACGCCTTCAATTTATCAATCTTTGTTAGAACAACTTAATAAAAATCAAAATTTTTCATTAGTGGTGGACAAAGATAAATCTGCAATAAAAAATGAGGGAGGGTTAGAAGTCATTTTTAAAAGACATTTAATTAATGGATTAGAGGGAGTTTACTCTTATATGCAAAACTATCCATGGTCATGTTTTGAACAAAGACTTTCACGAACGATAGCTTTAGATGATAAAACGCAAGTAGATAAATTAATGGAAGAATTACCCTCATACATATCTGACAGGGGATTATTAAAATATTATCCATCTTGCACTTTTTGTACGAACATTTTTTTAACTAATTATTTTGTATACATTACTGATAAAGCAGGAATATCTATTCCCCTAGAATCTAAAAATAAAATCATGCAAGGGTTAAAGGATTTTATTCAAGGAAGAATTGCACTTCCTGAATATTATCCTAAAGAAGTACTAGAATGGGCCAAAATAGATGCTTTAAATGCATTATATATAATAAATAGTAGCATAGCTAATTTAAATATTTTAAGTTCTGTTAATTTGATGCCCGAGAAATGGCCAATGCCAATTGTTTTATCTTGGTATGAATTTTTATTAAAGAATAAAAATGTTGTTGATAGAGAGAAACACTTAAAAAGGACTGAAAATATTTTACGAGCAAGATTAAGTTATCAAGGAACAACTATTATTTTTAATCAAGTTCCTTATGATAATTCTTGGTTTATGATGTCTTCCACCGATGTTAATGCACTTCGATTTTTGTCTATTGTGCTTACAGTACCAAAATGGAAAGCAGAAATTCCCAAATTAGTAAAAGGATCATTAGCTAGATTAAAACATGGGCACTGGGATTTAACAACTGCCAATGCTTGGGGAGTAATTGCCTTAAAGAGATTTTCAGAGATTTTTGAATCAGAAATAGTAACAGGAGAAACTTGGAGTTCGCTAGGAAAAGAGTCTCATATTACTAAATGGAATGATGATAAAAATAAAAATCCGCCATCTCACATATTTAATTGGTCGGCCATTGATAAATTAGCAGATAAAAATAAAATATTGTCTTCTACTCATAGAGGATCAGGAAATCCTTGGATGGCCATTAATTCTTGGCAAACAATTCCGCTAAAATCACAAATTGCTGCGGGATTTTTTATGAGAAAAGTGTTGATTCCTCTTCAACAAAAAGTAAAAGGAAAATGGAGTGTAGGTGATGTGCTTAAGGTAAGATTAGAAATTCAAGCGCAAAGTGATATTGGAATGGTAGTGGTGGCCGATCCAATTCCTGCAGGTGCCTCGCATATGAATCCTAATTTAAGAGCAGGAAATAATCATTATTCTAGTGCTCCTGCTACTAATAGTTCGACTAATAATCCTACTAGCAATTCTACTAATAATGTGAATAATGCGAATTTTTCAAATTTTGTAAATTCCGAGGGAGCTGTTTACGAGGAACGATTATTTGATAGTTATCGAGCATATTTTGATCGTATTTCAAAAGGAAATTTTATTGCTGAATATATTATTAGACTTAATACTAAGGGGGAATATCAGTTAACAAATTCCCAAGTAGAAGCAATGTATACTCCAGAAATGCAAGCTAAAATGCCTAATGCAAAATTTGTAATTTTCCAATGAAACTATGGAGCTGACCATATAATTTACTAAAAAAGTTAAATTGCCATTTAATAGGAAGGGGAAAATAAAATATGGCCATACAAAATATCAACAATCAAAATATTCGTAGATTGGATTTAAAGGAAATTTTAGAAGCATTAAAAAAAAGTGAAATGATAACTCAAGATGAATGTCGAGATATCTATAAAGAAGAGTATAAAACCAGGAATCATCCTCTACTTATTTTGGCAAAATATAGAATTAAAGACAAAAGAAAAGAAGATGCTTTCCTTTCTATGGAAGATTTGAGTAAATGGTTTGCCTCTTATTGTGGAAAATCATATTGGTCCTTTGATTTAAAAACTGTTAATTTTGATATGATGTTAAAAGTAATTCCATTATCAATGTTAGAAAAAGAAAAAATAATTCCTATTGAAATCCAAGATGATAAAATCATTTTTGCAGTTTTAGATCCTTTTAAAATTGATTGGATTGATGAAATCCAAAATAAATTGAGTAAAAAAGTTTTTACAAGAATTGCAAACCCTGAAAAAATAATTGAATGTTTGCAATTAATAACTTCAAAAAAGCTTTCTACAAATTTTTCTAATTTAATGGAAAAGGCATCACAAGTAATTTCAAATGGTGGAAAATTAGCAGAAATAGAAGGATTTGTAATAGATACGAAATCTAAACGGAATATTGCTGATAGTGATTCAAATATAATTAAAATGGTAAATTGGTTTTTAAAATTTGCAGATGAAGAACGTGCAACTGATATGCATTTTGAACCAAAAGCAGAAACTGGTATATTAAAATTTCGTATTGATGGTGTTTTGAGAATGGTTTACAAGTTCGACCTTGATATTTTTTGGGCCTTAATTAATAGGATAAAAATTATTGCTGAAATGAAAGTAGACGAAAAAAGAAGACCTCAAGATGGAAGGATAAAAATTAAATTTAATGAAGAGAAAGAAGTTGATTTAAGAGCATCAACAATTCCTACCTACTATGGTGAAAAGATGGTGCTAAGAAAGTTTGAGACACAATTTAAATGTAAATCATTCGAAGATCTTGGCCTTTTTCCTGAAGATATAAAAAGATGGAAAGAATTAATTGTAAGACCATTTGGTTTGATATTAGTTACAGGACCAACGGGATCAGGTAAAACAACAACCCTACATACCTCTTTAAATTATTTAGCAAAACCAGAAATTAATATATCAACTATTGAAGACCCAATTGAAATAGTAAATCCAATGCTAAATCAAGTTCAAGTTAAAACTCAAATTGATGTTACATTTGCAAATACCATTAGGGCATTTTTAAGACAAGACCCAAATATAATAATGGTTGGAGAGATTAGAGATACTGAAACTGCAGAAATGGCCATTCAAGCATCTCTTACTGGGCATTTAGTTTTATCTACATTACATACTAACGATGCAATATCTACTGTTTCAAGATTAGTTGATTTGGGAATTCCTTCTTTTTTACTTAACTCAACTTTAATTTGTATCATGTCTCAACGTTTAATAAGAGTTTTATGTACTCATTGTAAAGAGCAAGCAAATGTTGATGAAAATATGTGGAAATCTTTTATTCACCCATATGATTTTCCTCTACCTAAAACTTTATATAAAGCAAAAGGATGCCCAAAGTGTAATGAAACAGGTTATATTGATAGAGTTAGTGTTTACGAAATGCTTATCTATGATGATCAAATAAAAAACTTAATTAGACCTGATACGGATTTAACAAGAATTAAAGAGCAATTAAAAGGTAAATTTGTTACAATTAAAATGAATGGAATAAGAAGAGTATTGGAAGGAATGACAACCATAGATGAGGTTTTAAAAAAAACATATTAGAAATTTTTATATTTTTATATTTTTATTTTGAAGGGGGGAAAATTTTTATGTCTATTCATATAGCTGCAAAAATTGGAGATATTTCCGAAATAGTTTTAATGCCTGGAGATCCCATGCGCGCTCAATATATTGCGAATAAATATTTGCAAAATGCCATCTGTTACAATCAAGTAAGAGGTATGTTTGGATATACTGGAAGCTATAAAGGGAAAAAGGTTTCAATTCAAGGTAGTGGAATGGGAATACCTTCGATGTCTATTTATGCTAATGAATTAATACAAGAGTATAAAGTAAAAAAAATTATTCGTATTGGTTCTTGTGGTTCTTTACAAAGGAATGTGCAAATAAGAGATATTGTTTTAGCACAGGCAACTTCTTCTGATACAAATATAAATAGTAGAATATTTCCATCAATGAATTTTTCTCCTGTGGCCTCATTTAATTTACTTTTAAAAGCATATCAAAAGGCCCAAGAAATGAGCATAAAGGTTAATGTGGGAAATGTTTTTACAACCGACTTATTTTATGATGAACCTTGTGATTCTTGGAAAATTTGGGCCAAATATGGTGTCTTGGCCATAGAAATGGAAACAGCAGGGCTTTATACTTTGGCCGCCAGACATAATATTGAAGCACTATCAATATTAACTGTAAGTGATCATCTAATCACCAATGAAGCATGTACATCTGAGGAGCGAGAAAAATCATTTAATCGTATGTTGGAGCTAGCGCTTGAAATGGTATGATTTCATTGGCGTTGATAGAAAAGACGAATTGAAAATATTTTGGATTACCATCTCACTTGCTATAATTACACATATTTTATATCAGGTTACTTTCTTTCGCTTCGAACAGATATATCTTTTTTTTATATATCTATGTTCCATTTGCCTTCCTTTTATTTTTTTAATTTATAGAAGAGTAATTAATAGAGGAATAAATTTCTTTTACCCTATTCCCCATAAATACTCATTATTTGTTTTTTTGCTTTTGCTTTTAGCGATCATCACTAGATTTATTTTTATTCAAAGTTACCCCTTTGTGTCCACTTGGGATCCAGTAAGAGATGGAGGTTTGTTGGCCCAAGAAGTTGCGGAAGGAATAAAACATAATATTTTTGGAAATGGTCCATATTATGGTTGGGGTAGAGTTATGTTAGGATTTTCCTCAATCTCATATAAGATATTTGGTCCCTCTGTTTTAACTTACCGAATACCTGCCGCTATAATTAGTGTTTTAAGTATTATATTTATCTATATTGCTATTTTAAAAATTACCAAAAAAAATACCGTGGCCCTGCTGGGGATGCTTGTAATGATTTGTAGTCCGCAACATCTTTTTTTTTCACGAAGCGAGGTATTGCTACTTATAACTTTATTATTAAGTATTGTTATTATAATTCAACTTTATAGATTATACATCAACCATTCTATTAAAAATTATATTCTTTTGGCGATAATTTTAGGTTTTAGTTTTAATTTCCACGTCTCAATTTGGGCCATCATTTTATTTTCAACAATTGTTTCCTTTATTATCTTAATCAAAGAAAATATTTATTCAAAAAAAAGAGTTATAAATACTTCTATAATTTTTTTAATATTTTTTTTAATTGGTGTTGGACCGAGGATATATTATTTAAATTATAAAGTAATTTTTCAAGATTTTAATTCCTGGGGAAAGATTTCTTTTGTTGAGCAATTTAAAAAAAATGTAGTTAACAAAAATGAAATAACAATTAAAGAGGTAAATAAAGAAAAAAATAAAGAAAAAAATAACGGAGAAGGAAATAACGATTTGACATTTTTTCAAAAATATCAAAAATCATTTTTAGTATATTTTTATGAAAATGCTACTTCACATACCTCAGATCCACAACCATTACTCCCGTTTGTTATTGGGATTTGTTTTTTAATTGGATTGTTTTATACTTATTTTATATATGATAATTCTTATTTAAAAATAATAGGTATTTTAACACTTATTCTTCCGCTAACTAATTCTACAATTACAAATGGAATAAATTTTGATAATAGAACACTCGTATTAGTGCCTTTTGCTGCGATTTTTTCTGCTTTGGGAATGGATTATATTTTCTTAAAAATAAAAGAACTAAAAGAATTGAAAAAATATCAATATTCCTCAAAAGTAAAAATTGCTTATCTTATATTATTTAGTTTACCACTGCTCTATTTACCCTATGATTTTTTCATGAATGCTAAGGGAAATAAAAATTTAAAATTATATGATTTTGCAGTAATGCACTCAATTTATTTAATTAAGAATTATTATCCGGAAGCTTATGTTCCGTTACCATTAGACACTAGTGGTGATGAGAAGAAAGATGTTAATGATATAATCGAATTATTATTAACGGGAAATGCTGAATTAGAATCAAATAAAAATAAAGATAAAAATAAAGGTAAAAATAATAAAGCTGCTCAATTATGCATTAGTGCCTCTGGGGATTTTTTAAAATTCCTAAAACAAAAACATATTGAAGAGCAATTTACTTATTTTCTTTATCCTATATCAGTACAAGTAAAATTTAATGACAATTTAGGAAGTGATTCTCTATATATATCCAAAAAATGTTGGGAAGGTTGGAATATAAGTAGACCAGTGGCCAAATATTATCTTTGTAATAAATATGATAAATGGGTTTGTCCTGCCGATGAAGAATATAGAAATAAAAATTTTTATATTCTTATTGATGAGTCACTTAACGGTCCTACGATCCCTAAGAACTAAACCATCTGTAGTGGCACAAAATTAAATTTATCAACGTCTACTAATCCTAGGTCTGTTATCTTTAATTTTGGAATAACCGGAAGCGCCAGAAAAGACATTGTTATAAATGGATTTTCTAACTTTGAACCCATCTTTAAGACTTCATTAATGAGTTTTTGTTTTTGCTTTGTTACCTTGTGAACATTCTCTTTAGACATAAGGCCTGCAATAGGTAAGGGTAGAATTGCTTTTACCTTACCATCTACAACTGCAATCTCTCCTCCTTGATATTCAATTAAAGTTCGTACAGCAATTTCCATATCTTTATCATTGGTACCCACAATAATTATATTGTGGCTGTCATGAGCTACAGTAGAAGCGATGGCACCTTTCTTTAATCCAAATCCTTTTACAAAAGCAACACCGACATTTCCCGAGGCCAAATGACGTTCTACAACTGCTATTTTTAAAATATCATTTTTTATATCAGCATTTATATATTGAGTATCTCCAATTTTTTCAATGCTAAGAGGAGAATATATTTCTTCCTCTGTAATGATTTGATTTTTTATTAACTTAATAACTCTAATCTTTTTCTTTAAATCTTTATTTTTATCTTTATTTTCAATTTTCACTTTAAGTTTGTTTGAATCAAAAAAACCAACATTGACAGTACCTCTTATAGGTGAAGTTTTAATTTTTTTGGCCTTTCCTACAAATACATTATTTTCTCCAACCAATTGACCACTTCTAAAAACTTTCAATATATTAAAGTCTTTAAAATTATCAAAGATCACAAGATCCGCCCAATACCCAGGAACAATTGCTCCTTTACGATCAATCTTATAGTGTTCGGCAGTATTAATAGTTGCCATTTTAATAGCAAGGATTGGATCTAATCCTAATTTTATCGCCTTCTTTATACTATAATTTATATGTTGGCCGGCGATTAGATCTTCTGGATGTCTATCGTCTGTACAGAGAGAAAAGCGACTACAATTTTTATCATTTACTAGACTAATTAATGTATCCAAATTTTTGGCGCCACTACCTTCACGAATTAGTATCTTCATTCCTTTAGCTAATTTTTCTTTGGCCTCAAATATATCAATACACTCATGATCAGATAATATTCCAGAAGCTATATATGCGTTTAAATCTAATCCAATAAGTCCTGGAGCATGTCCATCTACTCTTTTGTTTTTAGAAATTCTTAATTTCTGCATAAGATCTTGATCAGTATTTATTACTCCCGGAAAATTCATTACCTCCCCAATACCTCTTACCCATTTTTCATTTATAAAAGGTTCAATATCTTTTGCTTTGAGAGTGGATCCAGATGTTTCTAAGTGGGTGGCGGGAACACAAGAAGGTAACATAAAATAAAATGAGATGAAGTGATTTTTACTGGATTCCAACATAAACTTAATTCCATCTTGACCCAAAACATTTGCAATCTCATGGGGATCAGCAATAGCACTAGTGGTTCCAAGAGGAACAATTGCCTTAGCAAATTCAAAGGGAGTTAGCATAGAGCTTTCGATGTGTACATGGGAATCAATAAAACCTGGGGCCACGTATGCACCTTTGAGATCAATAATTTTTTCAGCTTTTTTATAATCA
>JADGAM010000121.1:0-12065 GCA_015232015.1 Oligoflexia bacterium
ATGGGAGTCAAATAACGGCACAACAAAAGCTAAAACTATCAGGCAAAACTTATACCTACTACCATTGGACTAATGGGAAAGGCTTTTGCAACAATGTCACTTACGTCCGAGAGGAAAAAATCGAAGAGCAATATATTTGAGGCCTTCAAAAAAAAAACTCTCTGCAGACATTGTCGAGTTTACAAGGAGGGCATTGCTGGAGAGTTACCAGCAGGAGTTTCGGGAAAATCAGCTTAACATTTTAACCGCACGGTATAAAAAACTTGAGTCGTATATCGACCAATCATACATTGATAAACTTGGAGGTACTTTAGAACCTGCCAAATGGGAGAGTAAGAAGGCAGAGTGGAAAATAGAAATAGAACAGGAGAATATCTCCAGGCAAATAGATGCCCTCAGGAACACAAATACGAGCTATATGATCGAAGGAATTAAGTTGATGGAAGTGCCAATAGTGCGGCAACGTTGTTTCCGTTAATGGAGACTGATGAAAAAAGAGAATTGATTAGTTTGGTATTATCGAACCCGACGCTTGATAGTGCAAGTTTGCAATATCATTAACAAAAAATCGTTCGATATGTTTGTGAACACTGTCGATTTGGAAAAATGGCGGGAGCGAAGGGACTTGAACCCTCGGCCTTCTGCGTGACAGGCAGACGTTATAACCAACTTAACTACGCCCCCATTTTAAATAGCAAACAATAAAGATCTATAAAGTTATGCTATATTTTTGTCGTATGTTTAGTCAAGAAAAAATACAAATAGATTTTTTCTTTATATTTTATTTATTGTTGAAAATATCATTTTGTGCCAAAATTTTTATTTTTTTTTGAGAATTTATAAAAAGAAATTTTACATTTAAATAAAATAAATAAAGATGTTAACACTGAAGATGTAATAATTTTGGTTTTTCTCAGAAGTAGGCATTGGGTTAATAGAGCTTCATTTTTAACCTACACTTAACTATCAAAAAAGCTATCAGTGATTATAATTTTACCTTAGGATATTTTTAATAAGTATTAGTGAGGTAATAAATGGCCCTATACATGTTGATTACAGTAATAGTTTTTGCTCTAATATTTGAGTACATTAATGGATTTCATGATGCTGCAAATGCCGTGGCAACTATTATTTCGACTAAGGTGCTTACGCCTAAAGCGGCAATAATTTTTGCTGCTTTTTTTAATTTCATAGGAGCATTTTCTGGAACACATGTGGCCAAGACAATTGGTTCCGGTATTGTAGATGCAAATGCAGTTACTCAAGTTGTAATTCTTTCAGCGTTATGTGGAGCAATTGTATGGAATCTTTTTACTTGGTTTTATGGTCTACCTTCTAGCTCTTCTCACGCTTTAATTGGAGGATTGCTTGGACCATCCATCGCAGATAAAGGAATTACGGCCGTAAATTTAAATGGACTTTATTCGAAAGTAATAATGCCTATGATAACTTCTCCATTACTAGGTTTTGTTATGGGTTTTTTAATTATGCTTTCTTTACTTTGGATATTTTTTAACTTTCGACCAGATACAGTCAATAAATACTTCCGTAAACTTCAATTGATTTCAGCAGCATTCATGGCATTTGGTCATGGATCAAATGATGCTCAAAAGACAATGGGGATTATTACTCTTTCATTATTAAGTTTTCATTATTTGGAAAGCTTTGAAGTTCCAGTCATAGTTATTTCAGCTTGTGCTTTGACAATGGGACTTGGAACAATGTTTGGAGGTTGGAGAATTATTCGAACAATGGGAAGTAAAGTTATGAAAATGAAACCTATTCATGGTTTTGCTGCTCAAACAGCTGCTTCTTCCATAATTATTGCTGCCTCTCATTTTGGAATTCCCGTGAGTACAACCCATGTAATTACAACTTCAATTATGGGAGTTGGAAGCACTCACCGTATATCAGCAGTAAAATGGGGTTTGGTTGGAAATATTATTTGGGCCTGGATTTTAACAATTCCAATTTGTGCAACAATTTCCACCCTATTTTTCTATTTGATAAATCCATTTTTAGGACATCTTTAGGTTGTTAAATAGATTGTTAAATAGGTTATTAATATTTAGCGATAGGTTACTAATATTTAGCGAGAATATTTTTTACTGAAAGAGGTGATGAAAAAGATGGAAAAAATAACAAACGAGATATTACGAAAGCAAATTTTATCTATGGCCAAAAGTGTAGAGAAAATGCTTAAAGAGTCCATACTTGATGATTCTCTCTATGAAGATATTGTGAATATTGAACAAAAGATAAATAAATTTCATATTTTAATTGATCAATTGTGTTTTGATTTCGTAAATTCAAAAGAGCGCTCTACTGAGGATGTACGTTTAGCAATGTCAGTCATGAAAATCAATGGTGATTTGGAAAGGATTGGCGATTTAGCATTAAATATAAAGCGTGCCAGAATGAAAATAGGTAAAGATTGTCAGAATATGATTTTAAACACATCATTGTTATTACAAATGTCAAATGAAACTATTTCTATGCTTAAAAATTCAATAGATGCTTTTGTAATGGGAGATATTAATTTGGCCAATGAGGTGATTAAAAGAGATCAAGTAATAAATGAGTTGAATAAACATATTACCTATACTTACTCTCAATATGAGGATTTGAATTTTGATCAAGCTTATAATATTATCCACATGTCTGCAAGGTTGGAACGAATTGCTGATCATTCAACCAATATTGCAGAGGATGTAATATTCTTTGAATCAGGAAAAGATGTCAGACATCAAAAACAATATGAATATACCAAAGAAGAGTTATGCTAGATAATACTAATACCGATAGTAGAGAGATAAAACAAATAATGATTGTCGAGGATGATCAGGATATCTTAGAGGCAGTTTCAACTTACTTGCAAGAACATGAAGAATACAATGTAATATCTTTTTCCTCTGGGGAGATGTTTCTTAGTTATTTTAAAAATAGTTCGCTTGTTCCAGATTTTTTGATTTTAGATATTCTACTTCCAGGTATTTTAGGAATAGATGTATGTCGCAAAATACGTCAAAATAAAATAACCCAAAATATTCCGATACTTATGCTTACTGCCTTGGCAACCGCTGAACATATAGTGAGGGGATTGGATGCTGGTGCAGACGATTATGTCACTAAACCATTTGATATGATCGTATTATTGGCAAGAGTAAGGGCCCTGCTTAGAAGAAATATTGAAAATATTTCGCCTAATATTGATGATATCCATGCCATTAATTCGATTAATAGTGAAAAAAAATCATTAAATATTATTCCTAGTTCATTACTTAATTTTCATTCAATTACTCTGGATCAAGGTCAGCATCGTGTTTACAAAGACAAAGATGAGCTTAATCTTACCTTAATGGAATTTAAATTATTGAGTGAACTTATTAAATCAAAAGGCAAAGTCCTAACTCGTACAAAGCTACTGAAATCAATTGTTGGAAATGATATTGCTGTTACTCATAGAACGATTGATACTCATATGGTATCTTTAAGAAAAAAATTAGGTGATCATGCTGCATTTATTGAGGCAGTACGTGGGGTAGGTTATAGAACAATTTTATGAGTACAAGATTACCAACATCACCAACTAGTTCATCATCTCAGATTATTGATAAATTACCTTTTCATTTTTTTAAAAAAATAACCTTAATACAATTTTCAACCTTTTTTGTTGTATATTTTATTTTAATACTCATTACTCATTTTAATTTTAAAAAGATCATCGTCAAACAAACAGAAGAACAACTTTTAACAAAACTTCATTTATTAAAAGATATTTTTGAGAGAGGCAATGATATCAAAAATGCTTGCAAATCAAGTGCAAGCGTAAATGAACAAAAATATTACAATGTGAGAATAACAGTAATAGGATGGGATGGTAACATTGTATGTGATAGTAATAACGAGAGACAAAATGATTTAGCATTTGAAAATCCTTTTGATAAATCAGAAGTAATTAGTGCTAAAAATGGAAAAATTGCTTTTGTAGTTCGTTACAGTGAAACGTTGTCTGTTAATATGCTTTATGGGGCCATCATAGTAAATTCCCATGAAAGCAGTTTCGGCCAAAGCGGGGGAAGGGCGGCGGCCGCCTCAGGCCGAAACGATTTTAATAAAAATGGGATGTCAGCGCTTCGTCCAGACGATGTAGCAGATTCTTATTACAAGCAAATAGCTGGCACCAATATTATCCCTAGTGCGGTTAACATTGATTACGGCAAAAAACCATTTATTTTAAGAATTGCAATTCCTCTTAAAGAACTGGATAGAGCAATTAAGATTTTTGATAGTTGGATTATTATTGTACTAATTCCATTTGTTTTGTTAGGTCCTCTTTTTATTTTATGGCTTGCATATAGATTTACTGATTCAATACAAATTATTTTAAATAAAATGTATCAAATTAATAAAAAGTCATTAGATTCTCTTTCTCTTACAAAAAACATTTGGAATGAGGATAAGAGTGATAATAGGGATAAGAAGGATAATAACGATAATAATAATAATATAGTGTTCATGCAAAATTATAATGATTGGCCATCATTGGAACAAATGCTTAGCGAATCAGAAAACAACATCGATAAAACAATTGAGCAAATTAGATCTGAAAATATAAAATTAAATGCCTTGTTTGAGTCAACTACTAATAGTGTTGTTGCCATTAATTTTAATGGTGTTATATGTTTCACAAACAAAAATTTTCAAGATAATTTTCTTCATAGTAAAATTACTTCGATTGAAAAAGGAATTTGCATATGGGAAATTATTCGCGATGAACAAGTTGAAAATGCTTTTAAAAAAACTCTGTCAGAAGGGATTGTTTGTTCCGTTCACGATCTTTTACTACCAATTACAATAAATAATAACCATCTTCATTTTGATCTAATAATTACGCCTATTAATTTAAAAAATGTTGAGAATGCAAAAACATTAGAGGAACAAACTACTATTCAAGCAATGGGTGTATTTCATGATATCAGTGAAAGAAAGAAAATAGAGCAAATAAAATTGGATTTTATAAGTAATTTTTCTCATGAGGTAAAAACCCCTTTGAGTGCTATTAATGGTTTGTTGCAAGTTTTTCAACAAGATATGGATCGTATAAATTTTTCCTATGAAAGCAGTTTCGGTCTTGGACGAAACGCTTTCAATAATAATGGGATATCAGCGCTTCTTCCAGACGTAGCAGATTCAAAAAAAGAACATCATGAAGAATTGCTTTTAAATTTAAAGAAGAAAAGTAGTCATTATTTTGAAAGAATTGATATAAATTTAAAAAAAATGATTAAATTATTTGATGATCTTTTACAATTATCAAATATCGAAGGTAAACACAAAATTGAAAAAGAGATTTTTTCAACATGTTTATTAACAGAAGATATTGCTTTGCAGTTAAAAAAAATTTATCAATATAAAAATATCTCTCTAAATATTTTTATTGATCCTTTAGCAGAAGAAATGAAAGGTGACGAAGGGTTGATTGAATTAGTTTTAAAAAATTTGTTGGAAAATGCCTATAAGTACACTAGAGAAGATGGAAAAATTGAAATTAGATGGGAAAGCAACCAACAAGGTTTTATTATTTTGAAAGTTAAAGATGATGGAATTGGAATTCCTTTATTACATCAAAAAAGGATATTTGAACGTTTCTATCAAGTTAATACTTCTCGTTCTAAATCAATAAATACTACATTGTCCAAGTCTAATGATATGATCGGTTTTGGTCTTGGATTAGCAGTTGTTAAACATATAGTGCACAAGCATCAAGGTAGAATTGAGTTAGAGAGTAAAGAAAATATTGGCAGTTGTTTTAGTTTATATTTTAATCAATATAGTGAAGAGTGAAGAGTGAAGAGTGAAGATGGTCACTATGCTCTTAAACTTTTTTTATAATCACTCAAAAAAGTTTCTATTCCTTTATCAGTTAGAGGATGAAAAAATAGATCTCTTAGAATTTTAAATGGAACAGTTGCCACATCTGAAGCTGCCAAAGCTGCTTCTCTCACATGTTGAGGTGATCTTATCGATGCCGCCAAAATTTTAGTAGTGAAATTATAATTGTCAAATATAGTTCTAATCTCTTCGATTAGGGCCATACCGTGATGTCCATTATCGTCTAATCTTCCAATGAAAGGAGAAATATAAGAGGCCCCACATTTGGCCGCCAAAAGTGCCTGATTAGGAGAGAAAGCTAATGTAAGATTTGTTTTAATATCATGGGCCGCAAACCACTTTAGTGCTTTGATTCCTTCAATAGTTAAGGGGAGTTTAATTACAACATTTGGGTGAATGTCAGCAAGAATTCTTCCTTCTTCTATCATGGCCTTCGATTCAATTGCTATTACTTCTGCAGAAATAGGACCGTCAACTATTGATGTTATCTCCGCAATTACATCTTTGGTACTTCTTCCTGCTTTTGCCATTAACGAAGGGTTGGTTGTTACGCCATCAATAATTCCCCAATCAGCTGCCTTCCTTATCTCTTCTACGTCAGCTGTATCAATAAATAGTTCCATACAAAATCTCCCTTGATTGAATTTAAAGAATATTAGAGCATGTTGGGAAATAATGCATCTACGTTGTCGCCATCGTAGTGGCTCCCTCGACGTACGAATGGTACGCCTCAGGATCTCCTCCTCAAGCTCCTAGTATCTGCACCATTCCCAACATGCTCTTAACAAGTATTAAAAAGGATATTAATAAAGCAAAAAACTTTAGTAATAAATTTAAATTTTATTACTAACAATATTCAGATTAAAACCCTATATCAAGGGGGAAATATTTATGAGACTTAATATTTTTTGATTATGTAGGATAATTATAATTAATAACTGCATTTCAAATATTTTTATTAATACATTATTATTGAATTCAGTTACAAGTGTTAGATATTAAATTTGCATTTTAAAAGTTTTAAAAATTATGAAACAAACTGTAAAAATTTTATTTTATATACTATTAGCATGGAGCAATGAAAAAAATATATTGCTAAGTAGTGCTGCTAGCAGTGTACCTGAGTTACATTTAAAAAATAACGGAGTAATTTCTGCTGAACCTGATTCATTTTTAGATATTAACACAAACTACAGTAAATTTTATGGCCGAATAACTGACAGAAATAAAAATGGCGATATTTATAAAATTAAAGTGGAAAATAATAATGTGAAATTTTTTCGAGCAGGAGACGCACTGACTTTTAAAGAGATTAGAGAACAAAATAAAGCTTGCGAGGCATTTGTTAGAGGGGTTGAGGATTATTACTTAACGATATATGTTGCAAATATTAAAATATGTAAGAAAGATGAAAATAATGTATTTCGTATTGGAACTCAACTTAATTTTACTTCAGATATACTTCAAGAAAGAATAATGTATGCTTCTCAATATCGAGCTATTCTTCTTAAAATGAAAAGCGATTATCTTTCTCAATTGAATGAGATAAATAACTATTTAGTCAATCATCATCAGGAAGAGATTAAAATGGCCGCTATATATGATAAAAAAATTGCTCAATTACAAATTGAAAAGAGAAATGACTTAGATAAACTGATTTGGGATAAAAAAGAAAATATTAAAATACAGGCCGAATTGATGAAAAAAATGGATGCTGTAGATGAAGGAATAAAACACTATCGCATTGAAAGAGAAGAATATTTTGTTGATAGATGGCATTTAGATCAAGATTTAGGTCTACCTGTAGGAAATACTCCTCAAGAAAGAATTAAGGTGGAAAATGTAGAGCTTTTCTATTAATCTTTTCATCTATGGTTAATGACACCAATAAAAAAAATAACAAGAAAATTATTTTTAAAAAAGAATTCAGACAAAATGTTAAGACAGCTACAGTCTCTGCAGTTAATTCTACAGCGAGTATCGCAGCTCCCACTGTAATTACTTCTGTAGTTAATTCTGTAGTTACTATAGCTGATTTTATTTGTGCCGAAACAGGTCTTTCAAAAAGCACAGTAAAAAAAGTGATGCTTTCGGGTGCAGTATGGGTAAGAAATGCCAAAAAGCATTTAGCAAATAGTAGATCACTGACAAGAGTTAGGCGTGCAACTAAGGAATTACATCATAATGATTATGTGGAAATGTATTACGATGAAAAGATATTAAAATCTACAATGACTACTCCTCCATTTCCAATATTTGAATGTGAGCACTATGGAGTTTGGTATAAACCGGCAGGAGTTCTTTCCCAAGGAACGAAATTTGGAGATCATATTTCTATTTTAAGATGGGTTGAAATTGAAATTGAAAAAAAAATTATAGCTAAAAAAGAAACAAAAAATAAATCTGTATTTTTGATTCATCGTCTTGATTTAGAGGTATCTGGTATAATGATTTTTGCCTACACTAAGAGGGCGGCAGCATTGCTATCTGAATTATTTAAAAACCATCAGATAGAAAAACATTACATTGCAATTGTTAATGGTCATGTTTCTCTTTCGGAAATTACTTTGAATAATAAATTGGATAATTTAGATGCCGAAACACATTGTAAATGTTTGCAAAAATTTGAATTTGAAAATGCCAAATTTACAATGTTAGCAGTGAGAATTACAACAGGTAGGTATCATCAAATCAGAAGACATTTAAAATATGCAAGACATTCTGTTGTGGGAGATTCTTTATATAGGAGTAATAGTAGTGATAGCATTGCCGATTATAAAATTGTTAATTTAAACAAAATACTTGGAAGCGCTGAAACCGAGGGTAATCAACAAGAACAACCAAAAAATAAAAGATTATTCCTAAAGGCAGTAGGGATTAATTTTAAATGTCCATTAACTAAAGAGATAAAAAATTTTTATTACGATAAAGAAACATGGTCCATAAAACTTTCATTATAGAGATGTTTTTCAGCTAGTTCATAATATGTCTTTAATGAATAAGATGGTGCTACACCCATCCATTCTTTTATTTGAGATTCAGGATATTTCAAATGAATCCATTTGAAGATGCATGATTGACGTAATGATTTGGGAGTTAATTCAATTTTTAATTTCTTTCTTAACTCTTCGAAGATAATTTCTAAACCTCTAGGAGAGATTCCACCTGCTAAAATTCTATAGTGATTTGCATTAAACAACACTTCTTTGAACTCCTCCTCAAAGCGATCATAGAAATTATTACTGTTTGTTTCTTTTTGCACTCTAGAAAATAACTTAACATATTTCTCATGTATTAGGTTAAATAGTGGGTGAAGAGGAATTGTATATGGGTCTCTCTTAGGGGGAATCACCATTACTCTTGGATTTTTTCCTAAGAAAAGATGTTCTTTCTTTAGAAGAGATAATTCGGAGACTTTAAGTCCTCCACTATACACAAGAATAAAAATTACTAAATTTCTATAAGACAACAAAGATTGGAAAAGATCATTAGTTTGACCTTCGTTAAACAAATGATTCCATAAAGTAATGATATGTGGAAGAGGTGTTGGGCGTGGAATATCTAAAAATTTTGGAGAAGGAGTAATTTTCTTTATTGGATTTTCTTTAAAGACGTTATTGTTTAAAAGAAAATCAAAAAATATTCTTAAAGTTTGAACTCTACGTCGTCTAGAGTTGCTTGAAGGATATTTATTATCTAGATATAAGGCATATTCTTCAACATTAATGGGGTTAAAATCATGAATAAGAGTATTTTTGCTTTTTTCGATAAGAAAATTGTTAAAACAATTGAGGTCAGTTTTATAATTTTTTATTGTGTTTGTACTCTTTTGTGCTTTTTCTAAAGATTTGAAAAAATCGTCTTGAAACGAGATAAAATCATTTTTTATTGTAACAACAACATCACTTTCAATTTTTGTACTATCACTCATTTTACACCTAAGAAAGAAAGAGATAATTTGGCAAATTCATTATCTACGAATAACAATAATGTTAAAAAAAATTATATTACAGTAAACAGTTTAAGTTCGACAATCTCAAACTAGCTTTAATTAACAAATTTAATTTATCTACTTGCAAAGAACGCGTCAAGGTGATAAATAAACTAGTTCCTGTGATTACTACTGTATTAGCAATTTCAATTTTTACGTTTCAGCTAGTTTAGTTTGAAAACTTGAATCTGAGTAATACTAAATTATTTTTTGAAATTTGAAAAATTATTATTTGAAAATATCGTTAATTATTTTTTTAATTATTTTTTAATTATTTTTGGTTTATTTATGAGTAATATTTTGAATTCGAACTTAAATAAAAATTTATCTCAAGATTTTTTACAATTTCTTGGAAGCAAATCACCACTAGCAGGCACAGAATTTTTTCATATTGCTGATATGAAAATCACGAAAGAAAAATTAAATGAGTTTGCTCTTTTGGAATTATTCGCAAGTCATCCATCTTTTAAAGAACTAGAAAAAAAAATTCAATACAATTTCAAGTCAATTTCATGGCCATTCGAGGCAATGACACATCGATCTTTCAAGAACGAGTTCAAAATTTTTAAAATATTAGACAACGAACGATTGGAATTTTTGGGAGATTCTCTTCTTGCTACAATAATTTCCAATGAGTTGTTTAATAAATATCCTGATGTAGGCGAAGGGATATTGTCAAAATTTAGAAGTGCTTTAGTAAATGGTAATCATTTGGCGAAATTAGGACGATACTTAGATTTAGGTAGCACGTTACTCATTGGAAAAGGGGAATTAAAAAATAAAAATGTTTCATGTAATGATAATGATAAAATGCTAGCACAAGTTGTTGAGGCACTTATTGCATCTATATATATGGATTTGGGATGTGACTACAACGCTTTAAAAGATATTGTATTGACATTTTTATTAGAAGGGGAAAAACATGGAGCATATTTGCTTTTTAATGAGGAGTTATTAAAAGAGTTTGATGAAATTTCTCGATTACAAGAAATGATTATGGCCTATGGCTTAATGCCTGAGTATAAATTAATAAACTCGGGTGTTAATGGTAATCCTCCTTTTGAAATGTCTCTCTTAATATGTGGGAAAGAAATTGCACGTGTTAAAGAAAATTCAAAAAAAATTGCTCATAAGCGTCTTGCAACAATAGCGCTAGAGAAAAAAAAATCATTTTTACATTTAAATTTAAATAAAAAATTAAAGCGGAGTTAATAATATTATGTTGATTACAAATCAAAACCCACACAACAAATCAATCATGCTTGGAGTGATAGGTGTTCCTAATGTTGGTAAAAGTTCTTTAATAAATTACCTTATAGGATTAGATCTATCTGCAGTCACTCATAAACCTCAAACGACAAGAAATCATTTTCACTGTATTTTTACAATTGATAAAGTAGAAGTGATTTTAGTAGATACTCCAGGTTTTCATAAATCAACACAAGAAATTAATGTGAGAATGAATCAAGAAGCAAGAGATGGTGGAGAAGGCACAGATGTAAATTTGCTTTTATTGGATTTATCAAAAAACATTGAGACACAATTAAAAGAATTTAAAAATACATATATTGTAAGAAATACAAATAATGAAACTAATAAGAGCAATAAGCTGAATGTTTGGCCAGTATTTACAAAAAGTGATTTATTAGAGGGTGCAGATCAAATTGTTAAGGATAAGTGTTTAGAAATTTGTAAAAATGAGTTGGGAGATGTGAGTAAATATTTTGTTGTGAGTTCAATGAATGGAGATGGAATGCATGAATTAGTTGGGGCCATTTGTGATAATGCACCCAACGGCCCCCACCTTTACAATAAAGGGCAAATGTCTAATAAAAATGAAAGATTTTTTGTAGCAGAGTACATAAGAGAACAAGCATTTAATATTTTAAGAGAAGAAATTCCATATGAATTGGCAGTTATAATTAATGAGTATAAGGAAATTGACTCTACAATAGAAGAGAGGGAGACAGGCAGGATAGATAATGCAGATAGTGTAAATAGTGCAAACAATGTAAAAATGAATGAAAAGATTCCTGTAGTGGCCAGAATTGAAGCTACTATAATAGTAAATAGACAATCTCAAAGAGCTATTGTTGTTGGCAGTAAGGGAGCTACCATTAAAGAAATAGGTTCTCTTGCTAGAGTGAAAATTGAAGAAATGGTTGGAGGCAAAGTTTTT
>JADGAM010000121.1:12175-12726 GCA_015232015.1 Oligoflexia bacterium
GTTGAATAAATAATATTTTTATTTTGAGTAAAATATGAAAAATGAAATGGAAATGGAAAACGATGTTGATGTTAATGATGTTTTTGTTGATGAAACGGTGATTATCTCTATTATTGGAAGACCAAATGTTGGAAAGAGTTCCATATTTAATCGTTTAATGAGGAATCAAGAATTAGCAATAACTCATAACTCAAGAGGTGTGACTAGAGACTTGCATTATGGATTTAAAACCTTTGAGAGTAAAGGTGTATTATATCAAACGATATTAGTGGATACGGGAGGTTTTTACATTGATGAGTTAAAAGAAAATGATCCCAGAAATGCCATTAAGAAAGTTAATAAAAAAACATTAGCACACATAACTCCATCAGATAGGGATATTGCTAATGAATTATTTTATGGAGTGGTAGGAAAGCTTGCACTTGATTCTGCTATAGAATCAGATTTGATTCTTTTTGTTGTTGATATTAGAGAAGGATTATTGGCAGATGATTTGAAAATTTTTGAAGATATTAGAAAATTAAATAAGGAATATTTTGTTTTAGTTAATA
>JADGAM010000122.1:0-585 GCA_015232015.1 Oligoflexia bacterium
TATCTCTACCTCTTTGAAGTATTCTGTAATAATAAGCACGTGATACTTGCATGAATTTACTGGCACCAACGGAATCGTTTATAAATAGTTTTTGTACTTCTAGACCAGCATCGCATTCTATCTTCATCAAGAACTTGATAAATCCATATTGTTTGATAAAGTTGATATGTTCTGTTCCAATCAATTTGTTACTGCCCATTTGGCCATATTGTAGTGGTTTGTTTTTGCGAATATGTTCAGGTAAATCTTCAGAGGTGATTTCTCCACCCTCGATCAGAGAAAGATCTTCAACAACAGATTTAAGCTCTCTAATATTTCCAGGCCAACTGTATTCAGTCATTAAGCGAATTGCTTCTTTACTGAACGAAACCTGTCTTGACCCTATAGTTAAAAAATGTTTTATGAGTAATTTTATGTCAGCCGTACGTTCTGCCAACGAGGGAATATTAATGCTTATTCCACAAATAAGATAATGGAGATCGGCCCTGAAAGCACCTTGTTGAATTTGTTGATAGATATCTTCACTGGTAGAAGTAATTAATCTGAATTTTACGTCTATCCCTTTGGTTGTACCAATAGGAAAAA
>JADGAM010000122.1:650-7573 GCA_015232015.1 Oligoflexia bacterium
CATACAGGTTATTTCATCTAAAAATAGTGTTCCTCCATTTGCTTTTTCTAATACCCCTTTTTTATCTTTTGTGGCCCCTGCGAATGCTCCTTTGTGATAACCAAAAAGTTCATTCTCAATAAGATTATCCGGAGTGGATGCAATGTTAAGGGAAACAAAATTATCTTTATTTCCTCCAAGCATGAAATGAATTTGTTCTGCCAATTTAGTTTTACCAACTCCAGTTGGTCCCAGAAGTAGTAATGGACGATCATTTTTTAATCTTTTTTTAAGAGAGATAATATCGCTAATTAAAGTTTGATCTTGAGTAACATAATTCTTTTTAAAGAACTCGGCACTCACTACATCGCCCACAACCGACAACCTCTCCTTTATAATAAAAATTAAAACTTGTTCTGACTGTTCTTTGGTAAGATAGTGATCACAGCCAATAGAGTATGCCTTTGTTATATACTCATCGCTATTATTATCTGTTAGCATGATTGAATATAGGCCCTTATTCTTTGATTCAGTGAGGATATCAAAACCGGCCACAATTCCATTTAGATCTATATCAATTATAACGGCATCGAAATAATTTCTTCGTAACTCACGTAAGGCATCTTCCTTATTAGATACCTCTGTTATCAAGGCCATTGGTGATAATAGTCTGACGATAGACTTTCTGAAGTATTCTTCGTCTTCGATAACAAGGATTTTATTTTTTAAAACTTGTTCAGTCATTTTCAGTTAATCCGCTTATATGCTTATTTATGGGTTTATCTGAGCTTTAAAAATGTTTTACTGTAGAAATAATGTTCTACAAATAAAGTACTGTTTTCTACGTTAAGAATTGACACAAGTCAATTCCTTTTTAAAAATTTTCTTTGCCTACGTTTTTTCAATGGGTTGACTGTAAGAGAAAGATGATTAAGTAGAGCACCAGGCTGTTTAAATAAAAAATGTGAGATAAGCAACCATGTATAACGTAGAATTATGTCTACAAATTACAATTTATGTATTGAGTTTGTAGAAACATAATAGGTCTGAATTTCAATCATTTGAAAATAAAATTGCGAATGCCAGTGCTGATCCAAGCAGTAGCAGCGCTGGCATTCGCATTATTCAGCAACCAAGTTTTTGTGAAATTTATATGCAGACATGTAGGAGATTAATTTATTATTATTGTCAAGCAGTCATTGTTTTACAATCAATAGTTGTGTTTGAAAGATCGAAAGAAGGCCTCAATAATAGAATTTGAAAAGTTGATATCTATTTGGGCCATTGTCCGCTTCAAAATTTTTAACAAGTACGAATTAATATAAACCAGAATGAAGAAAAAGTTTTAAAGGTTATATTTTTACGACTACACTAAAATTATTTTTTACTTTATATTTAAATGGATCACTTATGTACCAGACATTGACTAAGATCTTTAATCAGATGGACGACAAACCTTTTAAAGATATTTTCGAGATATACCGACAGTGTCACTGGGGTGAAGATGACGTAATAATAAGAAAGGCCATTATTGGTAGTTTTGCAACTATAGTGGCATATAGGAGCAACAAACCTGTTGGGCTTGCAAGAGTGATCTCTGACGGTGTGGCCTACGCACTTTTAGTGGATACTATGGTTGTACCTGAACTAAAACGAAGTGGAATAGGAACGTTACTTGTTCGTGACTTAATCAATTATTGCAAAAATAAAAATATTTTTATGTTAAAACTTATATCTTCAAATGAAGGCAAACTATTTTATGAGAAACTTGGATTCAAACAATGTTCCAATGAAGAACCCGGCATGGTTCTCTATCTCCAAAACTAAAATCGATAACACTAAAAAATATTTTTATAAAATAATAAAAAGAGGAATTGGGATATGTTAAATAATAAAGGATTCGATGAATGGGCCCAAACCTATGATGAAAATTTAAAAGAAGATAAATTTCCTTTTTTCGGTTATAAAAAAGTTTTATTTTCTCTTATTGAATTAATAAAACCGACGAAAGATTTAACAATATTAGATGTTGGTATTGGCACTGGAACTTTGGCGTCCGATTTGGCCCAAAATGGTTGCCTGATTTACGGAATTGACTTTTCAAAAGAAATGCTTGAAAAAGCAAAATCAAAAATTCCTAATGGCATTTTTGAACAAGTTGATATTTCTAAAGAGTATTTGGGATCTTTTTCAAATCAAAAATTTGATAGAATTATATCAAGCTACTTCTTTCACCATCTTGATACAAATCAAAAGATAGATTTTATTCAAAAGGCCATTAAAAATAACTTGAACGCTAATGGAATGATAATTATTGCTGATGTAGGATTTGAATCCAAACAAGAATATGAGTCTGCTCAGATAAATTTCAAAAACAATTGGGATGAAGATGAACATTACCTCTGTGCAGAAGAGTTGACTCAAAAACTAAATGACAAAGGTATTGAAATTAATTATCAACAAATATCTGCTTGTGCAGGAATATTATGCTATAAAAATGAAAATACTATTCAGGGGCAGAAAATATACTTAAGAAAACCATTAAAAGAAGAATTGTCCTTCATAAAATGGTTGTGGGCCGACACTTTATCAATGAAGGAAGTTGGCGGACCTATTGTAATGACTGATGAAAAATTTTTAAAATGGTATGAAAAAATGGTTTATCCTGGTAGTGAAAAGAATCACTACTGCATAATATTTAGTAAAAATGATCAACCTATTGGTGAGATTAGTTGTCACAATATTGATAGAGCGAATGGCACGGCCAATTTTAATATAAAAATAGCTTATCAATTTAGGGGCCAAGGTTATGCAAAAGAGGCGATGATTATTTTTCTACGACATTTCTTTTTGAACATGAATGGTAAATGTATGTTTGATGATATAGCAATTGATAACCTTGTTTCACAAAAACTATTTTTAAAATTTGGGTTTGAGCAAATTTTTGAGAGGAAGGATGCTATTGGGTTAAAACTTACTAGAGAGATCTTTTTGAAATTATATGGTAACTAAATTACCTATCCTTTGTTAGGGATCAATAGAGATAAAAAATGAAAGCAAAACAACATTCACCATTACTGGCCGTGTCCACAATACTGATTCTCTTTTTTATTAGCATTTGTTATGGATGCTCCTCTTTATCAGGTAACACCCCATTGTCTTCTGTAAAAAATGGAGATAAGAGAGTGGCCATTACAATGGATGATCTGCCACTTAACATTGCATCCAGTGTAACAAACAAAGAAATGGCGGCCATAACGGATAAGATACTTTCTCACATCAAAGAGTATAATGTTCCAGTAGTTGCTTTTGTAAATGAGGATGGCCTAATAGTAAATGATTCCCTTGATGTTGAACGAATAAGTATTTTAAATCGGTGGTTGGATGCGGGAGTAGAGTTGGGCAATCACACTTACTCTCATAAAAGCTTAAACAAGACTTCCGCCTCCGAGTACAAAGATGATGTTGTCAGAGGTGAGGAAACGATTAGAAAGTTACTAGCTAATCATGGTCTGAAATTAAGATACTTTAGACACCCATACCTTCATACAGGAAAAGATCTTCAGACTAGAGATGAAATTGTACGATTTTTGGAGGGCAGAGGACAAAAAGTCGCTCCTGTCACCTTTGATAATTCCGAGTGGGTTTTTGCTAAAGCTTACGATATCGCGTGCGCCGCTAACAACAAGGCCCAAATGGATGAAATTGCAAAAGCATACATTCCATACATGAAATCAAAACAGCACTTTTTTGAAAAAAATACCGATGAACTTTTTGGAAGAAGGATTGATCACATACAGTTGATCCACGCTAATCGATTAAACTCTGATTGTCTTCCAGCACTGTTAAAAATGATGACAGAAGATGGTTATTCATTTATCACTCTTGAAGAGGCCTTAAAAGATAGTGCCTATCTAAGCGATGATCGCTTTATTGATAGTTGTTGTGGTATCTCATGGCTTCACAGATGGGCCTTAACTCAAGGGAAAAAAGGAAATGATAAATTTTTCAAAGGGGAACCACTTGTTCCAGCGGAAATACTAAAGATTGCAGGATTAGAGCATGAGTAATTACGAAATATTCTGATTTGCGGTTGTTAGAGTAGGTAGGACAAAAATGGCCGTTCCCAAATTTTAAGAACAATTTATTAAACATTAAACAGAACAATAAACAAGACAGAATTTCATGAAATATTTAAAAATTTGGGAGAAAATTAAAGAGGAACCCTTTAGGGTCGGTTTTAGAAAATTATTGAAAAGAACATTTAAATTACCAGATGGTAAGGTGGTTGATTTTGATGTGAAACACGAAGGACCAGCAGTTTGTATTTTAGTCTTTACTACAAACAATAAAATTATTTTGGCAAAACAATTTAGGCCAGGACCAGAAAAAGTATTATTTGAAATGCCAGGTGGAGTTATAGAAAAAGGAGAAGAACCTAAGCAAGCTGCAAAGAGGGAATTACTTGAAGAAACTGGTTATTCTGGCGATTTAAAATTTGTTGGGACAAGTTTAGATTGTGCGTATTCAACAATGATTAGATATGTATTCGTGGCCACAAATTGTCAAAAAACTCAAGAACAAAAATTAGATGATACAGAATTTGTTGATGTTATAGAAGTCACTTTGGAGGATTTTAGAAAACACCTAAGAACTGGAGAATTGACAGATGTAGAATGTGGATATTTAGGATTAGATTATCTTGGATTATTGTAAGAGTTTTTTTTCCAAAAAGCAGACTATCATGTCTTTCTTATCGTTTTAAATTTACCACTGTCTCAAGTGAGATTTTTTTCTTACTGTATTCAAGATATCGTCAACAACAGACGATTTTAATTTTTTTGATTTGATCTTTTTACGTACTTTTTCATGGGTATTTTTAAACTTGGTGATTAAAATATGTTTGCAAATGGTATCTCTAATATATTCATTAACAGTTTTTTTCTCGGCCTTTGCATATTTTTTGATTTTAATTTCAAGTTCTGCTGAAGCAGCAAAGGCAATTATTTTTGTTGTTGTCATATTTAATACTTTTTAAAACACTATTCGGTCAATAAATCAATAGCGGCCTTCCAATAATAAAAGGCCGCAGGAGAAATTTTTTTTATCTTGTTTAATCTACTAAATTCCTTATTTTTAATTTCTGCTTTGCTTAGATCTTCGTTGTTAAATGACACAACTGTTTTGTCGACTCCCTTTTGAATTGCTTGCGAAAGGTACGCTATTTTAGCAGCACAAATATGTACTTCACTATGACCAAAATTATTAAAAATATATCCTTTTAATTTTTTTGTTCCTTCTTGTAGCTCATTATAAATTTCCTTTTCCATTGAACCCTGAAATGCAATAATCATAGCGGCATTAAAAGAATCTATTAATACTTCTTCATGGCCGATCTTTAAATCGCGATATTTTATCTCTTTTTCTGCAACAGCAACGAAAGATTTTTTTACTTCTGTAAAATTATCCGCGTGATCAAAGAGTGATGCAACATCAAAAAGTTGTTTTGCGATCTCCATTTCTTTATTAGTACCGAGTTTTATCCCTGTTGTTCTTGGAGCAAAAGCAGTCATTTTATCACCCAAAATTCCGTTAATGTTTGGAGTTTTTACTTTTGCATAGGGAGTTTCTGCTTGAAAATAGATTAGTCTTATTTCTGTATCAATAATAATTGGATATAAAGATGAGTCTTCAATAAGATCTACTAAAACGTATGCTTCTTTACCAGAAAGATCGCTGGTGTAAAAAATTTTATAGTGTCCTTTTGGGATTTTACTTTCTGCTCTTTTGTCTTCTTCAACCTTAAAAACATAGGATTTTTTTTACAAACATTTTCTAGGGCCTTGATCAACTCATCTTTTTTGCTAACAATTAAATCAAGATCGATAGAAAAACGGCGTGGAGTACCCAATAATAGTAAAAGACAAGTACCATTAGCGTTACAAAATACTTTTACTTACAGAGGGGATCTGTTACCAGAAGATATTTCTGCACATTTATCAAATATAAATTTAGAACTATTGAAAAAAGGTTGGATAAGTGCCATTTCAGAAATTCGTGGAAATACAAAACTAGACTTTGATGAAGTATATAAAAATCTTATTCATAGTCTTGAAATAAAATTAAAAAAACAGTAAGGTGCCTATCAATACTGTTATAACCACTTAAGAGTCCTTGGATTAATTAATGGATTATGAAGAATTACTGAAAAAACACCAGCAAGTAATTGACGAAAATGTTGATTTAAAAATCGAAAATGAAAAACTTAAAAAACTTCTCGCAATTAATAAAATTGCCTTCACAAACGAACAAATTGCAATTGAATCACTAACTGCACTAACAACTGAATTACCAGATAACTCTTCTGCCAACATAGTTGAATCATCAAAAGAATTATTAGCACCATCTATCATCAATAAACGTAGTAATCCGAAGGAAAAAATTGATCTATTTATGTCTCTATTCAGAGGACGAACTGATGTCTGGGCCAAAAGATGGCAAAATAGCAAAGGGAAATCCGGTTACACTCCTGTTTGTTTAAATGAATGGAAGAGAGGTATTTGTAACAAACCCAAAATAAAATGTGCTAAATGTTCAAATAAATCTTATGCAATATTAGATGAGAGTGTTATTGATAAACATCTTCGAAACAGCGATAATCTTATTGCTGGAATATATCCAATGTGCCTTGATGAAACATGCTATTTCTTGGCCATTGATTTTGATGAGGGATGCTGGCAAGATGATGTCTCAATACTAAGAGCTTCATGCAAGGAATTTAATATTCCAGTTGCAGTAGAGAGATCACGTTCAGGAAATGGGGCCCATCTTTGGTTCTTTTTTGAAAAAGAAATAACCGCTGCCAATGCTAGAAAATTAGGAGCAGCACTAATCACTTACTCAATGAATAAGCGACATCAAATTAAATTTAATTCATATGATAG
>JADGAM010000122.1:7609-12661 GCA_015232015.1 Oligoflexia bacterium
GGGAGGACTTGGAAATTTGATAGCATTGCCATTGGAAGGTATGGCCAGAAAAAATAATAATAGCGTTTTTGTAGATGAAAATTTTATTCCTTATTCCGATCAATGGGAATTTTTGAAGGAAATAAAGAAACTTTCAGAAGAAACAGTTTTACAATTGATTGCTAGGTTATCCCCTGGAAATGAATTAGGACACTTAAAAAAAGATATTGATAATGAAGAACATTCCAATATAAAACCCTGGGAAGTAAACTATAGCAAGTCAGAGGTAAAATTAAAAAAGAGTGACTTTCCAAAAAAAGTGACAATCATCAAATCAAATATGATTTTTATCTTAAAAGAATGCTTTTCGACTAGGGCACTAAATGTAATTAAACGATTGGCGGCATTTAAAAATCCAGATTTTTACAAAACACAGGCAATGCGTATGCCGACATATAATAAACCAAGAATAATCTCTTGTTCGGATGAAACAAAAGATTATCTGTGTCTTCCCAGAGGTCTTGAATCTGATGTAAAAAATTTGATTGAACAATCTAATATTGATAGTGAGTGGATCGATAAAACTAATTCTGGTCAAGTTATTGATGTGGAGTTTGTTGGTCAGTTAAGAGAGGAACAAACTGATTCTATAAAGGAATTAATAAAACATAACAATGGAGTCCTATCGGCCACTACCGCTTTTGGAAAAACAGTGGTGGCCGCCAAATTGATCGCAGAATTAAAGATAAACACTTTGATTTTAGTCCATCGGCAACAGTTGCTTTCTCAATGGAAAAATAGATTATCAGTATTTTTAAGAATATCTTCAAGTAAAGTAACAGGTGAAAATGGTGCAAATAATGAATCGGCATTGGAATTGCCATCGCTTACAATAGCAACACTGCCAACGAAAAAAAAGCGTGGAAGAAAGAAAATTAAAGATTGTAAAACGAGTGAGGTAAATTCCCAACTGAATGATCAAAACTTAATCATTGGTCAAATAGGAGCAGGAAAAAATTGTTTGAGTAGTGTAATAGAGGTGGCAATAATGCAATCAATAAATAGCAAAGGAGAAATAAAGGAATTTGTGAAAAATTATGGTTTGGTTATTGTAGATGAGTGCCATCATGTACCTGCATTTAGTTTTGAACAAGTTCTTAAAAATATAAATGCTAAATATGTATATGGACTAACAGCTACACCTATAAGAAAAGAAGGCCACCATCCAATTATTTTCATGCAATGTGGACCGATTAGATATAAAGTTGATGCTAAAAAGCAGGCACAGCTGCGACCTTTTGAACATTTTATAATCCCCAGATTTACAAATTTCAGGTTACCTGTGTTTGAAGCGTTTGAAGGTAATAAAGAAACATCCATACAAGAAATTTATGCTGAGATAACTATAAACGAATTACGAAATCAATTTATTGTTGATGATGTAATAAGAAGTTATGAGCAAGGTCGAAATTGTCTTGTTTTAAGTGAAAGAACGGCCCATGTGGAATTACTTGCAAAAAAATTAAAGGAACAAGTTAGAGATGTGATAACTTTAACAGGGGGAATGGGCACTAAGGAAACAACAAAACTTTTAACACAAATATCTGATCTACCGGAAGGCAAACAAGTGATTTTAGTAGCTACTGGTAAATATATAGGAGAAGGATTTGACTTCCCAAGATTAGACACTTTATTTTTAGCAATGCCTATCTCATGGAAGGGAACACTTGATCAATATGCTGGTCGCCTTCATAGATTGTATAATAACAAAAAAGAAGTTCAAATATATGATTACATTGATATCCAAATTCGAATGCTAGAAAAAATGTATAACAAAAGACTAAATGGATATGCTTCTAATGGTTATAGAGCAAAAGGAGAATGTTTTATTGAAAATGCGGCCCAAACTGCATGTGCCGTAGATATTATTTTTGATAAGAATAATTTTTTACCTGTTTATAGCAATGATCTCATTAATGCCACCCGAGAGATATTGATAGTAAGTCCATTTGTTGGTAAAAAACGTCTTACTCAGATGCTTCAATACTTAAATTCAGCATTATCCAACAAACAAATAAAAGTGACTGTGATAACAAGACCTCTCTCAGATTTTAAAGACAAAGACCAAAAAGCACTAGAACAAGTTCACGCTATTTTAAAAAACATTGGAGTCAATTTGGTTTTCAAATCAAATATCCATCAAAAATTTGCAATAATCGATCAAAAACTTGTTTGGTATGGTAGTATAAATTTATTAAGTTTTGGAACTGCAGAAGAAAGTATTATGAGAATACCAAGTTCAAATATTGCATACGAACTAAGTAAAAGCGTAATATAAAGATAATTAACCGAAGTTTCCTTTCTTTATTGAAAGACAGACTAGTAAGATTTAAAACTTATGACAAACAAAGAAAAAGAATTACAAAAAAAAATAATTAGTGTGGCCGAGGAAATTTTATACAAACAAAAATATGTTTCAGCAATCGACATATTTTTTGGAATAGGATGGTTGAATTACTCAAACTTTCGTCAATGGAAAAAAGGAGCGATTCCGTTCCTGGAATCAATAATTCAGACCAACCTTAACAAAATATCCTTTGCTATGTCTTGTTTTAGAAAGTGGGCCCAGGAAAAATCTCTAAACCCAAGTGAAACTGTTTATAGAGTTAGAACTAGGGATGCCTCTCAAGAGTTAAGATTTTGTAAGAGTGGTGATCCTGATATTGAAAAAGCATATCGCATCCACTATGTTTCTCCCGATTTAAAAAATGGAAAAAATAAAAAATCTTCTAGTGGATCAAATAGTCAAACAAATACAGATGAACTAGTTGTATATGAAATTTTGACTGATTCAAAATGTAGCAAATGCCCTCAAACAATAAATAAAGGAGAACTTTTATATTTAGAATTAAATTCTCCTCTATGCATGAAATGTGCTAAACTTGATCATTTAGTATTTCTACCCAGGGGAGATGCCAGTTTAACTAGAAAAGCAAAAAAAGCTAGTACTCTGTACGCTGTTGTAGTAAAGTTCAATCGGAAAATGAAAATTTATGTGAGGATCGGTTTACTTGTTGAAAAGGAGTCTTTGCCTTAAAACTTTGTTCTCATTTGATTCCATCAAAATACAGATGGGCAAATATGAGTTTTTAAATATCTTCCAAAATAAAAACAATCATTCCATTAAAACCTTATATTCATATCCTTGTTCCAATAAGAAAAGTTGTCTATTTCTTGATAGAATGGGAAAATTTGATTCAGTCGGATATTAGACCTAAATTTTTAGTCAAATATTAAAAATCTTGAAATATATCCTCAGATCCGCACTTGGGACATCGACATACACTAATCAAATTTCCATCCTCCATACCACAACCAATTCCATTAAATGATTTATAACCAAGTTGTTGTTCAATAAGTAACTGAACTTCTTGATCATCTTTTTCTGTTTCTATTTCGGGAGTTACTAAAAAGTAATCAATAGGTATCGGTCCATCAAATTCGCATTCCATACATTCTATAGGGCCGAATTCAATAATTTCATTGCTAAGTTTTGAAGGATCTACTTTTGTTAAGTTGAATTTTGTCATGTTAGATATTCTTTGCTTAAATTTAATTTGTGATTATAAAAACTGATAACATATTTATTCAGATTTTGAAATATGGATGGGATAAATTTAAATCAAAATACCCCAGCTATGCAACGGAATATTACAGTTCAGTAGTAGAAAAAGTTATTCAGTGTAGAGATCCGCAGTTTGGTTATGTAGAATACAGATGCATGAATTGTGGGAGTGGTTTTCACAAAGTCGGGTTTTCCTGTAAAAATAAGTTTTGCATTCATTGCTCCAGAAAAAGTTCCAACGATTTCATTTAAGAAATCATGGGCAAGTTACATTCAGGAATAATATATCGGCATCTAATATTAACAATTCCTATGAAGTTAAGAACACTATTTTATAGAAACAGAATTAAAGGTGACTTGTATAAGCGGTTTATTAGACTAGCAAAAGATTATATTGAAGATATATTCCGTCATGTTACTGGTATTAAAAATTTGAAGATAGGATGTTTGGTAGTTCTTCATACCGCAGGTAGAGCAGGACACTATAATCCTCATTTGCATATTATTGTTATGGCCGGAGGAATTGATCCGACAACTGGTAAATGGGTTGATCTGCCTTACTTTAAATATAAAAAACTATTACCTAAAAAATGGCAGTACCACTTGTTGGAAATGATTAAATCTTTTGATTCTTCCTCGGAGACGCTTGCATTAGTAAAAAAGCTTTACAAGATTCACCCAAAAGGGTTTGTGAATAATTTCAAGAAGGGAGATGTTCCTCATAAAATGAAATATTTGGTTAAATATTTGGCCAAGTATGTATCAAAGCCTTCTATTTCCATTGCCTCTATACTTGAATGCGATTTTGAGAAGGACAAGATTGTTTACAAATATAAGGACCATCGTACTCGTAAGCAAGTGACCACTTCATGTGATATAATGAATTTTATTGGACGGTTGGCTCAACAAATTTTGCCAAAATCTTTTCATCGTATAGAGTATTTTGGTCTTCAACATTCATCCAGCTATCGAAAACATGTAAAAGAGATTAATGATGGTTTGAAAAAAATAGGCAGGAAACTTAATAGTGATGATTCATTTATTGCCTACGCCGTAGGTAATTGGAAATGGGCAAAAGATCCAAGAAAATGTTCATATTGTAGTAGCGAATTAGAAGTTACTAAAATTTGGTCAAAAAAATATGGAGTGATTTATGATATTTTTTTAGAGTTAAAGGAGTACGGAGTTCCGCCACCAATAGAAGATCAAATTGTTATAAAAAATTATAAACTAGTTGATGCATTTTTAAATCTGCAAAGTGAGCAGCTATGTTTTGTATTTTAGTAAGGACAGGTTCCCGAGCCCGAAGGGCGAGATTTTGTTCCTACTATGGGAAATTCCATTTGCTGGCATTGAATCAGTAGTAATTTACTCTGGGATGCTTAAATAAATGGGAAACCACTTACCATTAATAATAGTAATCAAACTAAAACGGAATAGAACCACTG
>JADGAM010000123.1:0-9713 GCA_015232015.1 Oligoflexia bacterium
AAAGTACGTTTATCGTTAGAAAAAGCAGATATAACTGATCCAAGAAAATTTGCTGATAAAATTAATGAAAGCAAATGGACTCAACTTGCATTGGACTTAGATTTTGCATTGTAATTCTTAAAGTCAGGAGCCGAAGGCGACTCTTTTCTTGCTTTTAATTGGCATTGTTTCGTAATCGCTGAAATTATTTTGTTTTGTTGACTAAAAAGCAAAAGGGATGTACTTCTTTTTCATTATCAATCAGCTGTGCTGTTGCCAGCTTTAATTCAAGGGAGATTTATTTTATGTCATTAGTAAAAAAATTAGCAATAATTTTTACTTTGTTTTTAATGAGCGCCACACAAGTCTTTGCAAGACCTTGTACGGCCAAGGTTGCGGAGGTTGCAATTAAATCAAATGGAATTGTTTTTATTAACCTTGCTAACTATGGAACAGCTAAGGGAATTTGTAATATTGCAGATAGCGATTTGGGAAAAAGAGAAATATGTAAAGGTTGGTACTCAACTTTATTAACTGCTTTTATTGCAAAAAAAATTGTAGATGTCGAAATTAACGAAGCTATTTTTAATGAGGGTTCATACTGTCTTCAAACATGGAACTTAGATGATACCAATAAATCAGGAATCGTTTATATAAAGATTAGAGACTAGAAAATCTCTGGAAGAATTGGAGAAATTATTATGTCCTTAGTTAAAAATATTATACTTGTACTTGCTTGTTTGATAAGCAATATTGCGCTGGCCATTCCGTTAATTCCTGGGGGATTATCCCCAGAGTTGATAAATAATGCCATGAAACCGCTTGGTTTTTCTGATGCAAATTATCCATACTTTGAGAATGTGAATGGATGTGGACCATCAAGATCTGGACCAATTGTGACTGAAGAACGTGTTCCAGATAGCTACCTTCGAAAAGTTTTCTTTACTGAAGTCTGTAATTCACATGATCGCTGTTATATGGATCTTAGTCAGAGTAAAGCTAGGTGTGATAGCGTATGGAGGGAGGGCCTTGAAAAAGCGTGCAAAAAACAACTTCCATTGCTAGACATGCCGATTCACTACCCACTATGTATGGCCGATGTTGCCGGTTACTATACCATAGTAAGCAATGCAATGGATGATTGGAATTGGGCAAGAACTCGTCAGAAGGAATTTGAGATCAATCTAGTAAATTATTTTGTTGCTTATGAATCTTTTATACAATACGGAAAAAGTTTATATTTAGAGTATCATCATCGTAGTGCAACTGAGGCAGAGCTTGCTTGGATAAGAGACAGATTTTTTGAAAATACCACCAATGAAAATTTGCGAAATTCCATACTTCAACCGATAGTAAATAGTATTAATCAAGCATACCAAAATTCTATTGGAAGAAATCCTTCCAATGAGGAATTAATGACTGATCTTGCTGCTATAAAAAATGGAGAATCCATTGATGAATTAAAAGCAAGAATTGTCGTCCCAGTTATAATCGCAATTTTAGTTGGCAGCATTGTATAGAGTGCTACCAAGGAGATCTGTGCTGGCGACTTTAGGCCACTAAATGTTTTTTTGGTTCAAAAGAAATTATTTTACCGCCGAGATGATTCATTTTTGTAAAAGACACAATATTTTTATTTGATGGATGTTGATTTTCATAGGGGATTTTTCCATTTAAACCTTGATGTGGACGATGATTATTGTAATACTGCTGATACTCTCTACAGATTTTTATTGTTTGTAACAGATTAATGGTTACAACATTTGTAAATGCCTCACGTTTAAGAGAGAGATGAAATCTTTCGACCCTGCCATTTTTTTCTGGAGATTTTATCGGGATTTGCATCACTTCTATATTGAAATAGTCCTCCATCATTTTAATAAACCATCCTGAAAATATTTTATCTCGATCACAAATACATAGCGTGGGATACTCATTCAAATCAAGAAAAGCATTTCTAAATTGTTGTTTTATCCATTCGGCATGAGGACTAAAAGTTGCACTGATGCAAAGTAGTTTCCGAGTATCTAAATCCAAAATAACAAAGATAAATAATTGATGACCCCAAAATGATATAATAGATGTGAAATCAATTCCTATCTTAAATTTGTGATTATTAAAAAACTCGGTCCAGCTTAGAGGTTTATAGTTCTGTGGCCTGTGATGACCATTGATCTCTAAATATTTCAGAACAGTTTTTTTGGAGACCTTATATCCAATTTTTGCCAACTCATCTGAAATTCGTTGACCTCCCCAAGTTGGATTTAATTTCTTCATCTCTAAAATTAGATCAATAGTTTTTTGATCTAATGGTTTTCTTCCTTTGGAGTTTTCCGACCATATATTTCTAATTTTCCGATGGGCCAAAGCAATCTTGCTTAAAAGTATAAACAGAGGAAATGGTGAGGAATAATAAAGGTATATCTCAATCAACGCTAAATTAAGATAATGGTAGTAGGCCTGAATTGTTTTTATTATTTTGCTCATCATTGGAACTTATATAAAATAAAATTTTCATTTTGAATAGTATTTATAATTTCAATAAGACTCGATCTTCTAGTTTTTTCTAATTGACAAAAAAATTTGTTATGCTGCCAACGGAATTTCCTCCGTTTCTAATTCTGTTTTTCTTACTTTTGCCTTGTATTTCAAATGTGGAGTCGGTTCCATCCTTCCTAAATCCCTACTGTTCATGTGTTTTTCAGAAGGTTGAAGTTGATATATCTCTTTAACTCCACTTTCAATATTCTTCAGAAATTTTTCTGGTTCCTCCATCTCTAATATATTAAGAATAAATTGCACAAAAGCATCCACTTTACATCGCCTAATAAGACTGCCAACTGTACAAGCTGGTAGGTTATTTTCAATAAGGCCTTGTTGAAATTGGTGAAGGAGGAGAGAGTAATCGAGCAACAGACTCAGAATCACAGCACGCTCTGATCCTTCAACGTACTGAAGCTTAAGCTCTCTCCATCCTTCATAATTTTTCCAGTCTTCAATAAAAACTTCCACTAGCCAACGTAAGGTATAGGTCTGTACAATATCATTCATTCTCCAACAAAGATCACTGGCCACTATATATCTGTATTCATCTTCGCCTTCATATTTTAAGGCAACTACAAATCGTTTTTTTGAGTGAGAATCAACTTTTAAGCGGGCCCCACACATACAAACTTTAACTGGTGCTTGTCCTCTAATTGATATCGTTTGTTCAACTCCAGGATGTCTTCTGAAATATTCCTCTACGGATATTATTTTCCCTTGATGATGGATTAATTGATTCTTTTTCAATTGAGAAATAATTTGTGTTTTGGGGTATGTTTTCTGAACTCCACCTATAAACTCACCAGAACAATAAAAAGCATCTGCAATAACTGATTTGACATCAAATTTTGGAAAACATCCATTGAATTTCTTTACTAGATCTTGTGCTAGTTGGGCCTTACTAGGATACTGTGGATTGCGTTCAGGACACGGAGGGCGCTCTTTTTTGGGTATTCCTGCTTTTTTTAATTTCTCATCGTCTTTTTCCCGCTGACTTAAAACTGGGTCAGGATGATAGAAGCGAAACCCTACTGGAATTGTAATCTTGTTAGTTACCAGCACTAAAAATACGATACATTGGCCTCTGAAATATCCACCTGTCTTTTTGTCAAAGATCTTGTGAACTTTAAAAACTCTGGAAGTGTTTTTGGATCGTGGTCTATCTGTATCATCCAAAATTAAGACTCCAGAATTAACCCCATATTTCTCTAAGATGAGAGTAATACCAACAAAAATAAATTTATCCCAAAACATTTTAGATCTCCTAAACATCCAGGAGAGGGCCTTTATTGGATATTGCCCTAAACTCGCTCTAAAAAATTTTGACCAGCAGATGCTATTTGTCACTAAAATACCCATTAAACAAAATGCTAAAAATCTTTTTTGTAAATGACTAAGAGGTAATGTTTTATCAATGCTATTTAGCCCTTCGTTTACAGATTCCAAAAAATCCTCAATAAATGGAAGTGATTCCCCCAATATCATAGTTCCTCCTGCTTCCAAATCTTTTTTTTTAAGCTGATGTTATGCGAGGGTTAAGATGTTTATCAAGCAAAATTTTTTACGAAAAAACTAGAAGATCAAGTAAGATAGAATTTGTCGCCAGCACACCCCAAATTGTGGGAATTTATCGGAGAGCTGTAGGATAAAGTTAAAATTTGAGGATTAAATAAAATTTCTTATTTTTTTGGAAGAACATAACGAGTAATTCTCTTTACACGTACATATTTGGATGTATCGCTACCGCGTGCTAGCCCCAAGTTATCAAGAGTAGGTCCATGCAAATGTGGGCCCCAATTCGAATCAGAATTATTAGAGCTTCCTTCATAACTCCCTGCATCCGAGCCAATATTATAAAGCCAACAGGCACTATAGTATTGGGTTGCTCCATACTCTACAGCACAATTGCGATCCCAAGGATCATTATCATATGATGTAGCTGTATCCACTGAGGACCAACCACTAGCAAATTGACTCACGTATAGAGCAGAATCACCACTGAGAAATTGTGAATTAGTCAACTTCATTGTAGTCTCATCAATCCCATCAGCAGAGGCGCTAAACATTACAACAATTTTTCCATTAACATCTTCTACCACATCGGTGTATATCGCCGGGCCTAACTTATAAAGTTGAGGATTGTAACAATTGCTATTTAAATTGGCAGATGGTCCTAGCATGCAATTACCTTTCATTTTAAATCGATCATTGTATAATATTTTCCAAAAGTTGTGAGTATTAGCATCACTGCTGATATCACTTACTGCTGCACCATTGGCCACGCTGTTAAAGACGATAAAACCATAACGTTGGGCCTCTTTGAAATTGGCCACTTCGCGCTCTAGTGAGATAACTCGATCACGAATTGATTTCAAACAACTCTTCACGGTTGCACTATCACCTGTACAAGGGTCATCAGCGGCAAATGACATGGCAAGGTTTGAAAGTGTTAATAGCGAAAGTAAAAAATAAAATATTTTCATTTGTTTAATTCTCCTAAGTATTATTTAGCGATTCTTTAATTCAAAAATCTCTTCATGTTGTTTGCTTACAATTTTCATTAACACACTTCCTGCAAGTTGAAAAATTTTATGAACATATTGGTCCATAGGACCAATATGTTTTATTCCGTTTTTTCTCCAATAAAATTCCATTTGCTGAGTGGAAGTGATCCGGTATTTTTAAAAATTCCAATATAGTTTCCTTGGCCACCATTGGAATTGGCCTGCATAACCTCTTTAATTCCTTCTAAAGCACCTACTTTTTGTTGTAGGATGTTCTTTTCATCCAAAAGAGTATTGAAATTAGTTATGATTTTAGAGAGACATTCTTTAATAGTGATATTACCATTTCGACAATCAACTTGAGTTACATCTGCAAAACTGCTATTTACAAAAATTACAAATAATATTATTAAATAAATTTTCAACATACTCATCTCTCTAAGGAAATATTTCCTTTCTTAATAAAATATGAAATAGTTTGATCTAAAAAGCATACTCTAAATATTTTTTGGAACGATTATTTAGAGTATGCCAGGTGATAGATTGCACATAATGAAAAAACTACATGCCTCGTCGCTTAAATGGACCTGTAACTTGTGTTTTAACATAGTTTAGATCTTGCTGCATTTGAGGAATTTTAAAACCATCAATCTTAGCATTTAGCTTTTCTTCTAATGCTGTGTCTGCGCTAGTTAAATCCTTTTTTTGTTGTTTAATTGTTTCTTGTAAAGTAGTAATCTGATTCTGAAGATCAGCAAGTGTTTTAAGTAATAAAGTTTCCTTATCTCCCACTACAATTTTCACATCATTGCCAGCGCCAATAATAGCTGGAGCAGGATCTGCTGCTTTTGCAACATAAGTAAAAGATAGAGAAGCTAGAATTGATAATAGAATTAATTTTTTCATAATAAATCTCCTTTGGGTTTTCTAACAAAAATCGTAATCACAATAGTTTTTGAAGATAATATTTATTTATTCCGGTAATACCACAAGTGATAGCGTTCTTCCTCCTACTCCTCCGTAAACATCATACCAGCTGCTAGCATATTGTGACCACTTGCCACCATTACCACGCCATTGTAGCTCTACTTTATGATGACCAGCTGACAGATTCATCATATCTTGGGACGCAAGTAATACGTCGGTACTTTCTCTTACATCTGCAGAGGGCAGTGGTTGAACATGCCTGCCAGATGTTAATAGTGGCCTACCATCTACAACCAATCTAGTTGCAACCCAGGCACCAGTCGCCGTTTCAGTCGAAGAAAGAGTTAGGGAATAAAGCATAAGAACCTTAGCATTTAAAGGTAGATCAAACTCTTTAACCATTCCAGAAACATTAGTCCATGCACCACTATTATCTGCCATCTGAATAAAATCATCTGGAGATACATTATAACTAGTGGTGGCGGCCAGTTTTTGTTTTAATGTATTATTTTCAGTAATCACTTCATTTAACTTGTCAATCACACTATTAAGACAGTCCTTGACAGTCTTATTGCCACAACTAATATTTTCTAGTGCATTTGCTACCGGCCAATTAATAAACATTAAAAAGGCCACAATTAAAATCTGTAATTCAACAATTTTTTTCATTTCATGCTCCTCTCAAGTGCCTCTTAGACTAGTATGGAAAACGTGTCCAGCCTTTACCTAAACTACTCATAACTTTTTCACTGATTTTATTAATGCTATTTTTCACAACTCTATATTCTGGATGATCTGCGTTCTCATATAATACTATTGGTTTTTCCAAATCAGCAGTTGCAGTTATAGGACAGTTGGATTTGTAGCTATAAGTTTCGCCGCCGCCCTTAAGCCATACCACCACTCCTGCAGGATAAAATGGCATTTCAAAATCTGCAACATAGGGTGCTTTATTACCTGAAGTTGCTTCTAGTGCTGCTTCTAGATAGTTTGAGCCATGACCCCACATCGAGCTATGAAAAACAAAACGAGAGATCATCGACCCAGACCATTGCCCGTCTGCATGGACATTAGCTTTTGCTATTTGCAATCTGCTTTCTCCATCATTCCAGCAAGCTATATTTTCTGCAAACCAAACAGGATAGTAGATATTGGCATCTCCCTCTATTCGAATTGTTTTAGCGGGAGAATATGTTTCAAGCATTGGTGAAACTTTTTTTTCTAACGAATTAACTTGCAGAACATATTTTTCAATAATTACATTTTGGGCATTGACTTGATTTTTAAGTTCCAAAACGGCATTTTCAAGTAATTTAATTTTTTTAATTTCAGATGCCATCTCCTCCATCTCTTTTGCTCGCTCACTCCAATTAATATCAACAAAATTTTTATTTCCATTAATATTTTTTACTGCATTGGATGCTGCAAAAGAAAAAGATAATGTAGGAAGATTAACTAAAATTGCTAGCAATAAACTTAATCCTAATAATGAACTCTTACATGTTTTAAATTTTTTCATCTCTTAACACTCCCTTAAATTTAGTTTTTAAAATTATATTTTTGCACTTATATTAAACTTAATAGCTTGTTTATTTCAAATCTAGTAAAGAGGACTGCAACAGATATAGGCATTTTCTGAGTTGCACAAAGAATAAATATTTCTATTTGATTCAAAATAATTTCTCGAAACAAAAGAGGTATAACCTCCACCATATGCGCCATTAGCAATGTCAGATCCACAATTTTGATGCCAGTAATTACTCTTTACAACACCTCTAGCTCCCCAACCATCATTAATTTTGTGGCATTCTTGGTTAAGATCAGTATTATTATTTGGTAAAACTCGTAAAATTATTGAATGCCCGCTTGTCTCAGGTTTTGGCAATCCTGGTACAGGAGTTCCTGCAACAGTTGTCGCTTCAGGGGAGGAGAAGGAGCTATAACAAATAGCTGTTGCTATAGCTTGTCTGTTTTGCTCTCTGATCTCTTTGACACAATCTTTAAGGGTCTGCCCTTCTTTGTTGCATAGATCATTGGCATAAGTAACAGATACACCAAGTTGTGAGACTATCCCCACTAGTATTAAACAAAAAATTAAACTTGAGATATTTTGTATTTTCTTAATCATAATTAATCCTTTTCTCTTATTTATAATTAAAGATTAGTCAAAGTTGTATCATCATTAGAAAGCACTACACGATAATTTTTATTTGCATGATCTGTTCCTATTTGCTCACCGGTAGAACCACTCTGATAGTCTAAGCTAAAACTGTTGTAGTAATTTGACATCGGGCCAAACTTTAATACAAGAAATCCCTTTGTAGTTTTATACATTGATACTTTAAAATTTGGATCTTTTAATGCAAAGTTATTGTGATCAACGGCAGATGTTTTTATAAAATCATCTGAACCACTATACGCATACCCAACCCAAGTAAGATCGATGGGATAAGAATCCCAATAAGCATATCCATGAAGATCGTAGCGAAACATCTCGCTACCTTTGACTCTTATAGGTGTTAAAATGTGATACCATGCCTTTGCATCTGGACCAGATGGATAGCTAGCTCCTTCTGGATGGACAAAACTAAGAACACTTAAACGTCTAACTACGGTGACATTTGGATCTGAAATAACTTTGGGGGCAGAGATTTGTTGAGTCTCATTTATTCTGGCCTCTACTTCAACAAGTTTAGCTCTTAGTTGTTTCACACATTCCTTAATTGCTACTCCATCTGGGCAAAGCTCTGCCGCTGAACAAATACTTATCATATTAAATAATATAATAGTAATAGCGAATGCCCTTTTAATTTTTTTCATTTTAATCTCTCTACTCTTGAATAATTAATATTTTATTTTATGAATAAATTCTTCCCCTATTAAATTGGAATATAATCAATAGCGCTTCCATCCTTGTCCTATACTGTTTGTTGCGCTGGCAGAAACAGTTGTAATTTTATCAAAGCACACTGCATACTCTGGATGAAGAGGATCATTGTCATAAAAACAAAACTTCTTGTTCAAATCAAAAAAAGCATTAGTGTTAACACAACTTGATTTATAGTAATAGGTTAATCCACCACCTCTCAACCAAACTACCATTCCTGCAGGATAAAATGGCATTTCAAAATTTCCAATAAAAGGTCCTCTATCTCCATTTGACTGTTCCAATGATGCCTCTAAAAATTGAGAGCCATGCCCCCAGGCCGAACTATGAGATACAAAGCGTGCATTTAAACTTCCAGCACTTCTTTCATCTGTATGAATACTGCTTCTGCTAATATTTAGCCTTGTCTCTCCATCAAACCAGCAATTATCAGCAAACCATACAGGATAAAATGTATTTTTGTCCCCATCCAATTTAAAGGATTTTAACTTGGCCACAGCATCTAAAGGATCAATTTTTGTTTTTAAAGCTGAAATCTCCTGCTTCAAAGTTGCAATTTCATTATTTTTTTCAAGTAGCAATCCATTAAACTGATTAATTATTTTGGATAAACACTCTTTAATGTTTATGTTTCCTTGACAGGAAAGTTGCTGAACTTCTGCAGCTGCTTCTCTTGTGCTTAATATAGATAAAGTAAAAACTGTAAAAAACATAATAAATAAATATCGCATAAGTTTCACTCCAATTGTAATTCAAAAAACCTCATTTTCTTACAGTGAAAAGTGCCAAGATCTTTTATAAATTAATATTTAAATAAAATAATTAGTTTATATGATCACTTGGCACTCGCACTAATTTAAAGTTAAAAAAAT
>JADGAM010000123.1:9745-10650 GCA_015232015.1 Oligoflexia bacterium
TTGTTGGCATACAATATTTACTTAAAACAGGATGAGGCATTATAAATAGTTCCTGAACTATTTCTGTACATTCAGTAATATCATAATATGGTCTAACTCCAATATAACCTGTCTCACCAGCTAATTTTTCGAAACATCTCCTGGCATTTTTTACAATTTTACTATGCTTAACCATTAAATTCATGTTTCCTTCATCATCTTTAATAGGCTCATATAGCTCTGGAGTTGGAGTAGTATTGGTACTTGAAGTGGCAGGAGTGGAATTTGAATTCTGAGGTTTTGGAGGTTCAGCAGTAAGTACTTTTAAAAATCCCTCTAATTTTCCCCCTGTCATTTCTGAATCTACTTCATACTTTAATAGATTTACAAATTTTGTAGAAGTTCTCCAATCACCCTTTGTAGTCCATGAACCTTCTTCTAATGCCTGTAAACAATTTCTTGCAGTATAATAATTTGATAATGTGAACTTACGAACTCTCCCTACTTGCGATATAAAATCACCATTAACCTCTTCATAAACTTTTGCCAGCCAAGGAGGAACCTCAGTAGTGCTTGGTAATCCCATAGCATTTTGAAATCCTAAATGTTCACTCCAAGGAGAAATTTCCATTCCAACTACACGGCCAACATCGTCGCCTTTAATGGCCTCAGCTGCCTTAAGAATAGCGGCCTTAAATGATTCCATATCTGTTGCCAGCATCCCTTGCATCATCTCAGGATCTATACCTACAGCATTTATATATATTTTTAAATTTCTAGAAGATGCTTGCGAGTTAAAACTTCTAGAGTGAGTTGCGTTTATACCACCACTTGCCACAAAGCTTCTCATACTTGCTTGTAATGAGGCAGAGAAAGATCCACTTGTAGTATCTGAAGTTTCCTTAAATGTTAAAAGAGCATAAAAA
>JADGAM010000123.1:10660-12524 GCA_015232015.1 Oligoflexia bacterium
TTGATGAGCGGGTAAGAGATTTTATATAATAAGGACCGCAAGCATTAAAAAAACTTACTAAATCCTTATCTTTCCCTTTCAATAGTTCAGCTGCCATTCCTGACAATTTTGATTTGGCCTCATTCATTGCTGAATAATACTTTTTAGCTTTGATTGTTGCTAAAAGCATTTGTCTCTTTTCAGTTGTACCAGATTGCGTAGTACTATCTGCTTTTATGCTTACACTCAGAAACTTATATTTTGCATTTGCTTCTACACTAGTTGAACTTGAAGTACTGCTGGAAGATGCACTACTAACATCTTCAAAAGTGTATTCAAAATCCATTGTTGGTTTGGTAAGAACTACCTCATCCATACAATACGATTGGTAGGTATTTGTTGATGGAGAATATCCTCTTCCGATATTTGGGGTGTTATTAATATCCTCTAAACGCGAATCATTAATGGTCGTAACACCAGCAACAGAAGGCAAAGAGGTTGCACCTCCTGTTAGCACTAATGAGAGAACCAAGAAAACAGTTGCGAATTTCATAGAATAAAATTGCATAGAGACTCCTAGTAAAAAATTAATATACCTATAACCTTTAGCAGGCTATCATTCCAGTAAACTTTACAAAAAAACTGTTTATAAATTTTAATTTGGCTTCACTACTGAGTGAAATACCGGCATACAGTAATTTAAAACATCTAGACGTGTAGGTGCCACTAACTTCTCCTCCAATTTCTGACATGGGGTAAAATTGTAATAAAAATCTGAAGAAAGATTATTGGCAGATTTAATAAAGTCATAACAACCGATTATTCCCTTAAGTAGTTGTTCATGCTTGGTCTTTAAAAAATCTCTACTCTTAACTAATTCATCCTTTATCCACTGTCCAGATTTAGCAGAATTCTCAGGAGATGAGTCTGCTAAATTTTTAAAAAGAATATTTTGAAGATTTTCGCCCCAATTTAATTCCAAGTCGGTTTTACAACTTAAAACCTGTTGATAGGTGGCCATTAAAAATTTGCGTACTCTTTCCACATGAGTGATAAATTCCGCATTTTGTTCCTGATAAATTTTGCTAAGCCAGGCCTCTTGAGGTTTATCAGGATCATTGTTAGTAAATGTTACTCCAATATTAATTTGAAAGGCAAGATTGTCTGTCCATGGGGCAATTTCCATGCTAACAACTCTGCCGACATCACTGCTTTTCAAAGCTTTAAGCGCATTATTAATGGACTGACGAAAACTTTCAATATCTGTTGCCAGCAAGTTTTCCAATGAATCATTATTTAACCCAATCCCGTTAATGTAAATTTTTAAATGTTTTTCTTCGGCCTTTTGGTTAAACTGCTGATCGGCATTTTGGGACAAAATATCTTGTCCATGAATTCCAATAACTCTTTTCTCTATCTCCGATTTGAACTCCGCCTTAAAAGTTGCACTATTTTCAGAGTTTGCCTTATCAAAAGTTAAAAAAGCATGAAAGGTGGAGACTCTCACCAGTGAACGGACATAGTAAGCGCCACAGGCATTGAAAAAACTGATTAAATCTTTTTTATCACCACCGAGCAACTCTTGTGCATAGGAACTTAATTTGGATTTACCTTCATTGATTGCTGAATAATATTTTTTCAACTTCAATGTTACCAATATCATCCCTTTGGAGTTATTCCTAATTTCTGTCACAAGATCAGTACCACTGCGTTTAAGAGTGTTCCGTATTGTTTCGAGGGAGGTATTTTCGGCCATACTTTCAAAAGCTCGATTTTGAATCTTGCTATCAAGCCATGACTGATCGACAATTTCAAAAACATACTCCAAATCACCAGAGCCTTTGGTTATTTCAACATTATCCATGCAGATCGATTGAAAGGTATT
>JADGAM010000124.1 GCA_015232015.1 Oligoflexia bacterium
TAAATGACGTGTAATTTTTATTTAAGGGGAAGAGAATGGAATGGATTCAAAAAGCAAATAGAGAGCAAGAAGCATTTAATGAAATCCTATCTTTTGATGAGTATTTAAATATTGTAGAGAGAAAACCTAGAGAGCAATGTAGACCAACATGTAAATATCTTAAAGATATGTTTGATCATTTTGGACGTGATGAGAATGGTTTTTTTACATTGTTTCTTAGAAGTTGCAATAATTCCACGGCAGTATATGGACAAAATAGAATTGAGGAGCAAATTTATCTTAATTTACAAAATTTTATAGAGGAAGGATTTAATAATAAGTTTCTTCTTCTAGTAGGACCTAATGGTTCAGCAAAAAGTAGCATTGTTAGAAAATTAATGGAGGGTGCTGAAGATTACTCTAAAACAGATGCGGGGGCACTCTATACTTTTAGTTGGATTTTTCCAATTGATTCATTTGTAAAAGGGACGTTGGGGCTGGCGGCCAGTAGGCAAGTTAAAGAAAGCATTTTAAAAAGTTATGCTCATCTCGAAGATAAAGATATTAGTTCAATTTTAACTTCAGATTTACGAGACCACCCACTACTATTAATCCCTCTAGAGCATCGTCAAAAAATGTTAGAGAGGTTACTAGGTAATAATGCTTCTGACTTGGAGATGATTAAAAAAACCTATTTATATACCAGCGATATTTGTAAGAGAAATAGAATGATTTTTGATGCTCTTTTAAAGAGTTATCAAGGTGATTATGCAGAAGTATTAAAGCATATTAGAGTTGAGCGTTTTTTAATTAGTAAGCGCTACTCTGTGGGTGCGGTGACCATTGAACCTCAATTGCATGTTGATTTACATATGCAACAGATAACCATGGATAAGCGTTTGGCCAGTTTACCTCCAAGCTTGCAATCATTAAATCTCTTTAGTGTGCAAGGGGAAAATGTTATGGCCAATAGAGGGGTTTTGGAGTTTTCAGATCTCTTAAAGCGCCCACTCGATGCCTTTAAATATTTAATTATGAGTATGGAATCCAAAACCATAAATATGCAAGGAATTTTAACTGAACTAGATATTTTCTTTATTGGAACTTCTAATGAAATTCACTTATCTGCATTTAAACAACACCCTGATTTCTTTTCTTTCAGAGGAAGATTTAATTTTATAAAGGTTCCATACCTTTTAAATGCAGATGAAGAGATGAAAATCTATTTTGAACAATTAAATGCTGTAAAAAATAAAACTATCTTTGAACCCCAGGCCTTAGAAGTACTTTGTTTGTGGGCGGTAATGACAAGACTTAGGCCCTCACTCTCTAAAAATTTTAAGGATAAAAAGTTATCAGAGATTGCGCCAACTCTTAATCCACTTGAAAAGGCACTGCTATTGGCCCGCGATTTAGTTCCTGATCGTTTGGATTCAGAAGAGAAAAAAATACTAAAAGTTAGTATAAAAGATATTGCTCGTGAATTTGAAAATGAAAATATTTATGAAGGAAAATTTGGTGTTTCTCCTAGAGAAATTAAACAAATTCTCTATGAAGTAGCTTCCAAATATAGAAATATTTCTTTCGTGGAGCTTTTAGAGTTTTTAACTAAATTTATAGAGCGAAAAAATGAGTATGACTTTTTAAATATTGCCCCTCAAGGAGATTTTACAAATCCCTCAAGATTTATTGAGTTATTAAAAGATTATGAGTTAGATATTTTTGATCAACATCTTAGAGATTCCTTAAGTCTTGTAGATGATCGTTCCTATGAAAATTATATTGCGAGATATATTCAAAATATAACTTCTTTAATTAAGGGAGAAAAAATTAGAAGTAGTATTACTGGTCGTTATGAAGATGTGGATATGTATTTTATAAAAGAGTTTGAAAATAATATTAAGCTAAGAGAATCTCCTGAAAATTTTAGATCTCATATGATGACTAGCTTAGGAGCATATTCACTCGATCATCCAAATAAAAAGATAATATACACAGATGTTTTTGCAGATATCGTACGCACTTTAAAAGAATCATTTAGAGAAGAGCAGAAAAAAGTGATTCAAAATATTGCTAAAAATTTAGTTTTTTATATGGATGAGATTGAAGACCCTGAGCAAAAGAGAAACAATGCTTTAAGTGAAAACAATCGTAAAGAGATTAATAATACATTAGATAATTTGCAAAAGAAATATCGCTACTCTCACTTAGGTGCTTTAAGCCTTTTAAACTATCTTCTTAAAGAACGCTATTAATCAAGATGTCCCTTATCATTTTAGTCTAATTAATCACCAGTATGTCCCATGCCGCCTTCGCTACGTTTAGTTTTGGATAACTCATCACTTAAGATAAAAGAAGCACGAATGATAGGAGAGACTACTAGCTGGGCCACACGATCCCCATGCTTAATTATCGCATCTTGATCACCAAAATTTCCCATGATAATTTGCAATTCTCCTCTGTAATCGGAATCGATGGTTCCAGGAGAATTTACAATTAACAAACTACTTTTAAGTGATAGTCCTGAGCGCGGGCGTACTTGAATCTCATATCCATGAGGAATTTCAAAACATATGGCGGTTGGAATTAGAACCCGTTCCCCTGGTTTAATTACCAATTTTTTATCCTTTAATTCTAAATGTGCAAGCTGCGCGTGAACATCAGCTCCTACCGAACCAATAGTTTGATAGCTGGGTAAGGGAAGAGCTTTATCATAGTGAGAGAGAGTTTTAACTTTTATTTCCATAAAATTTATTTTTTTGGACTCTTTTTAGTAATAGCAGTGATGGCCTTTGCTGATAATTTTATTTTACCGAAACGATCAACTTCCACAACTTTTACTTTAACATTATCTCCTACAGAGAGATAATCTTCTACATTGTTTACTCTCTCATTTGCAATCTCCGAGACGTGTAATAACCCTGAAACATTTGAAGCAATATCTACAAATGCCCCATACTCTTTAATTGAAACAACAACAGCATCATAATCTTTTCCAAGTTCTGGCCCATTTATTTGTAGATCTATAACTTCTATGGCCTCTTTAATTGCTTTTGTGTCAGCACTAATAACTTTTACAACACCTTCTTCATCAACTTCTACTGTAACTTTAAATTCTTCTTGTAGTCCTTTGATATTTTTTCCAGAAGGACCAATTAGAGCGCCAATCTTGTCAGGAGCAATTTTTACTGTACCAATTCTTGGTACTCCGTCTTTTAACTCTTTTCTATGAGAAGATACAGTTTTACTCATCTCTCCGAGAATGTGAATTCGACCATCATGGGCCTGATTAAGAGCTTGATGTAAAATTTCTCGAGTAATACCTTTTACTTTTATATCCATTTGTATAGCGGTAATTCCCTTTGAAGTTCCTGCTACTTTAAAATCCATATCTCCTAGATGATCTTCATCGCCTAAGATGTCGGTTAAGATTACAAATTTCGAATTAACATCATCATTTTCTTTGATAAGACCCATGGCCACTCCTGCAACAGGCGCACGCATAGGAACTCCTGCATCCATTAAGGCCATGGAGCCAGAGCAGATTGAACCCATTGATGATGAACCATTTGACTCTGTAACTTCACAAGCAACTCTAATAGAATAAGGAAACTCTTTCTTTGTTGGTAATGCTTTTCTTAATGCTCTCTCCGCAAGATTACCGTGTCCAACTTCTCGTCTACCAACTCCTTTATATCCACGGGCCTCACCTACGCAATATGGAGCAAATGTATAGTGAAGATAAAAATGTAGATAACTAAGTCCTGGAACTGCATCTACTAACTGCTCGCCATCTTTTCCACCAATGGTCACCGCCGCCATTACTTGAGTTTCTCCTCTAGTAAAAAGAGATGATCCATGAACTTTTCTTAAAACATTTGTTTCAGTTTCTATAGGACGCACTTCTGTTAATTTTCTGTCTCCAATTCTACGCTTGTTATCTAAAATATCTTTTCTCATTAGTTTATACATTAATTCATCTACAGCAGAGTGAGCTTTTTTAGAGATTTTGTCTTCTGCAGTTAAACCAAAATCTTCTGGTTTTTCAACAATAGTTTTAATGATCTTTTCTTCCATCGCCGCAATTGCGTTTTGTCTTGATAATTTATGATGAACTTGTAAACACGCTTTAGCATCAGCTTCAAAGTCATGAAATAATTTGTCCATTAACTTGTGATTAGGAATTACTGGAGTAAACTCTCTTTTAGTTTTTCCTACTTCTTTTGCAATACTACTTATGAAATCACAAAGTCCTTGAATGTGCTGGTGTGCAAACATGATAGCATCTAACATCGTCTCTTCTGATAACTCTGATGCCTCTCCTTCGGTCATAAGGATTGCTTCTTTTGATCCTGCTACAACCATTTCAAGGTCTGACTTTTCCCACTCATCTTGCATTGGATTTAAAACAAATTGGCCATTAATTCGGCCTACCTTGCAAAAACCTGCTGGTCCATTAAATGGAACATCAGAGATGGCTAAGGCGGCAGCGGCACCAATACCTGCTAAAACCTCAGGATCTGCCTTAGGATCATACGAGTGAACTGTCATTTGAATTATTGTTTCGTAGTTATAGCCCTCAGGAAATAGTGGTCTGAAGGGGCGATCTACCATTCTCATTAGCAATATTTCAGCGTTACTTGGTCTTCCTTCACGTTTATTAAAGCCACCTAAAAATTTTCCAGCGGCATAGAATTTTTCTTTGTAATCTACTAGAAGAGGAAAGAAATCTTGTTCTTCAGAGACTGTTTTTGAGGATACCACAGTGGCCAACAGTTGCGTGCCTTCACAAGATATTAAAACTGCACCATCGGCCTGTTTGGCCAATCTGCCAGTTTCTATGGTGATATTTTTTCCACCAAAGTTATAGTTAAATTCTTTTTTGTTTTCGTTCATTTTTTTTCTCCGTTTTCTTTTTTCGTTTTCTTTTTTTATCTTTTCTTTTTCTTTTAAACAAAACTATATAAAAAAAAAGGACCTCTTTAAAAAGGGTTAAACCTTATTTTAAAGAGATCCTTTTTTTAATGTTTAAATGCTTTTATATTTGAATAGCTAATTTTAATTACTTTCTTTTTACTTTCTTTACTTTCTTAATCCTAATTCTTTAATAAGATCTTTATAACGTTGATCATTTTTTCTAGAGAGATATTTTAATAATGCTTTTCTTTCGCCAATCATTTGTAAAAGGCCTCTTTTAGAGTGGTAATCTTTTTTATGTTGTTCGAAATGAGTTGCAAGATAGTTTATCCTGTGGGTTAGAAGAGCGACCTGAACCTCTGGAGAGGCGGTATCGTTTTCTTTTCTTGAAAATTTTTTGATAATTTCTGCTCGTTGCTCTTTTAAGCTAAGCGTGCCTGTTGTGTTGTTCGGGGTAGTTTCTACCATTTTTTTCTCCATTGTCCATTAACCCAGATGTAAAATAAAAACCCCTTTATATTATATCCGAGTTAAAAGTAACTATTAATTATCATTAGCGAATAAATTCTGACATGTAAACCTTTAATTTTTTAATCAGTCGCTCTTCTACTTGTCTGATACGTTCGCGCGTTACACCATATTCGTCAGCAATGCTTTGAAGGGAGGGAGGAACCTCAGAGAGAAGTCTCTTCTTAAAAATTATTCTATCTCGCTCTTTGAGTGTTTTTAAGAAATCTTGTAAATGTTTTTTAAGAATGGCGAGTCCTTGAGTATCTGCTAGACTCTCATCCATGGTCGCATCTTTTGATTGAAGTGTATCAGCAAGTGAGACTTGCCCTCCTTGATCATCATAGATTGGTTTATCTATAGAAAGCTCCATTCCTTGAGAGCTTAAACGATTATCCATTATGGCCACAGATTTTTCAGAGACTCCAAGGTTTTCAGAGAGAAGTTTTGTATGAGGGTTAATTCCCATATTGGTCAAACGCTCCTTCTCTTTCAATAAATTATAAAAAAGCTTTTTTTGTTCGCTAGTAGTTCCAATTTTTATCAATCTAAAATTATCGAGAATAAATTTCAAAATATATGATCTTATCCACCAACTAGAGTAGTAGGATAATTTTGCGCCTTTATCAGGGTCAAATTTAGAGACTGCTTTCATTAGACCAATGTTTCCCTCTTGAATTAGATCCATAAGGTTGTGGTATGCATGTCTATATTCCATTGCAATTTTCACTACTAATCTTAAATTTGCTTCCACTAAACGTTTGGCAATTTCAATATCTCCAGTTTCTTGGAGCGCTTTGGTTAATGCACGTTCTTGTTCGATGGAGAGTAATTTGTATCGTTGTATTTCATTTAGATAAGAGGTAAGAGGATCTCTTTTGCCATCACCTTTATAAATGGTAAGGGCATTTTTTTCAAAAGCATCTTTTACTAGAGGTAAAAATTTGTCATTATCAAGGTCAAGATCAAGATCACGGCCAAGATCATCCTCCGCTATAGCTATATCAGAAAAAGAGGAGTCGCCCCATTCATTTTCATTATCATTTTCACTATCATTGTTAATGCCACTATTTTCTATAATATCATCAATGTCAGTTTCAACTTCACCATTATTATCAATTTCTTCAATCTCTTCTGCTTTATTAATTTTATCAACTTTATCAATTTTGCTATTTTTTTTAATTATTTTTTTTTTGCCCATAGGTATTTTTATCTTAAATTATATTGTTATGTCCAACAATTAGTTACTAGCTGTTAGTTAGTTGTCGATCTGATGATTACCATGAAGTGAATTAAAGCGATAGTTAATATATTTTAAGGCCCAAATACCATAATGAAAAATTATAGTGATCTCAATATTTTTATCGGATATACGTTGTAGCTTAGGGCAAAGTTCATCTTCTAAGCGATCAATTATTTCACTTGCAATTAAGTATTGCAGATTACCCTCCCATGGAGCAATTAAAAATTTTTTTCGCATATCAATTATCTGTGGCACAAGAGCATTTTGCAGCACTTCTCTTAATTTATTTCTTTTTTCTTTATATTTTGGATGCGCGTATAGAAACCACTCATGTTGAAACCAACTTAAAAATGATTCAGGTAAAAATAATTTGTAATGAGTTTCAATTTTACCGTTCACCTGTAAAGTGCGATCAAATTCTCCTAGATTTATATCAAATGCTATTTGAAAATGTTTTTTAATCTCTTTTGTATATTTATCCATTTTTTTTATATCAGAGAAAGAGTGGCCTTTTAATAACGAGTTATAGGAGATATCATGAAAAGCATTTTTATCTATTAATTTACTATTGGGAATAACTTCAATGGTCATTGATTCTTCGTATAGTAAATCAGTTACAAAGGTATTAGTTGCCTTTTGGGCCCATATATCCCAATCATTATCTAAAGAACTTCGTAATACCTCTTTTAATTCAGAGTAATTTTGTACTCTTCCTATAGGATCAGGAACACTAGTTAACAAAGATAGAAATTGAGAGATAAGAAAATTTTCATCTTCGATGGTTTGATTGTTAATCCATTTTTTAACATGGGGTTCTTGATTATTATATGTATATTTTACATCTTGTAAGTTATTGCAATAAACGATTTTCAAATCCTCCTCAATATCTTTTCCTCCAAGAGAACGAGGAAAATTTTTATAAAATGAGTTTTTATCAATAGGAGGTCTACAAATTAAATTTTCGCAAATGATTTGAATGGTATTATTGGCGGAAACAGAGTTGAATTTTTTACTTACATTATTCCAACTACTTTGAATGCCACTTAATTGCTCTATTACAAAAGACATAATAATAGTATTTTTTACAAGTGGAACTAGTAATCGAAGATTGTCTAGGTTACCATCCCAGCTACAAAAGGAACGAAAGAGTTTTATTGTGCGTAAAAGCTCTTGTTCTTTGGCCACAGTAATATTTATTCGTTTGTCTATATTAGGAGGGAAATAATGATTTATTGAAAAATCGGGAAGTATGTAATCTGATTTTTCACTATTAATAAATTTCGATAGTAAATTTTCTTTAATTTGCCGTAGAGAAACAACTGTAACATTGGAACTGCAATAGTTATTAATCAAACGAGTGGTTAAGTTTTTATATTCCTCTTCACTAAATTCTAATGCTTTTGCATAAGAAGCTATGGCCCTGATAGAAAGATCTAAACCAATAAATTGAAGAGTCGCGAGAAGGGATCTCTCAACAACCATCAATTGTTCTTTTGAATAGTAATTTGGATATAATTGTTTTTTGCAATAATTTTCTAGTTTGTAACTTCCTAAAATTAGAGAATAAAAATACATTATTTGTTTTTTTTCATTTTTCTCGGATGGATCAAATTTATAGTTGAAGACATAATTTAGTGGATCAATAGTGTTCGTACTTACATCAGAATCATTGGCCCCCAGAATAAGACTATCAACTGGCACTAGTGCTAAAGCATAGTTAATATTTGTAATGAAAATGGTCAAATATAATAAGGACAATAAATAACTTTTCATTTTTATTTTTTTCTAAAATTTAATAGAAATAAGACGATAGTTTAATACTGGTATCAGTATTAATATCAATATCAGTATCAACATCGGTATCGGTATTAAAAAACGTTAAATTTATCGTTGTAAATATGAACATTCAAAATATTAAAATTTTTATTTTTATTTTTATAATTTTTTTATCAAATGCTAGTAATGTTTATTCTGAGTCTTTATTAGAAGAAGAGATAAATGAAGATGCGGCCGCAGAGGAATTAGACAAAAAAAATCTATCATCATATGGTCAAGAATTAAAAATACTAATTGAAATAAAAACCAAAATAATAAATGGCAATCTATCAGATGCTCAACAAGATTTATTGAAGTTTAAAACCAGGGCACGTATGCTAAATGTGGTTAGATATAAATATTTGGCAATAATTCATTTTATTAAGGGTGAATATGAATCGGCCTTAAATATACTACGTTCATCAATTTTTTTAAGTAGTGTTCAGTATAAAAAAAATTGTTTGATAATTGTGCAATCATTAATGTTTCTTCATCGAATTGAAGAGGCACAAAAAGAGTTTTCCATTTGTTATCGTAATACTCACCAATATTCAATAAATGATTTTTTATGGGTTAAATCTCTTATATCTTTTATTTCCATCGAAAAAAAGGATTCATTGATTAAAGACTTTGATTTAAATGCTTCGACAGATGAAGAGTTAAAGATTTGGCTTAAATTAGGACTTTATTTAAATAGAGAAGAGATTATCGTATCAGCACTTGAGGGTGTTCATGATGATTTTTATAAAGATAAAAAGATAAGAGAGTTATTAGGCTTTATGTATTACAGATTAAAAGATAAAAAAATGGCGCAAAATTTTTTAGATGGAATAAATAGTGCCAATAGAGAAAATATTTTAGGTAACATTGTTTTAGAAGATAAAAAATTTGAAATTGCCTATGGATATTTTCAATTGGCCTTAAAGAAAAAGATTAATTCGTTAAATGCAGTTGAACGGGCCGTCCCTTTGGCCTGGATCTTAAAGAAGTGGGAAGAGGGACAATTATTAACAAAAAAATTACCAAAGAAAATAGAAAAAAGAGTGGAGAGATTATCTTTACTAACGGCATTCGATGTGAGGCGAGGAAATTTTAAAGAGGCAAAAGAAAATTTAATAAAACTAGAGGGAATTTTAAATGGTTCTTTACCGCGAGAGATTAATATATTATTTGCATACACATCTTTGATGCTAGATGATTATGACAGATTCAGAAAATATAGTGAAATGGCCTGCAGACAATATGATGCTTTGGCCTGTACAAATATTTTATCATATTTACTTTGGCCAGATTTAAATAAAATGATTAAAGGTGGTAAAACAAGCTATGAGGATAGTGAAATCACTATGGAAAATATTAAAAAAACTCCTGAGCTGGATAAGTTAGACGAGGATGTTTTTATCAATCAACAAGATATTGAAGAATTAGATAACAAACTCTTTCAATTAAAATTCTAAAAAAAATCATCTATCAAATTATAAATCATAAATTGAAATTGAAAAATGGTCTCGAAAGAGATAAATAAAATTATTAATTATTTAATGGAGTTTAATGGAGTTACCTATCATGGAGAGGAAAAAAGGAATTTTACTGGTAACATTTGGGAGTACCTATTCCCAAGCGCAATGAGCATTTTCTTCACAAGAGAAGGAACGAAAAATGTTTCCTACATATGAAATTAGATGGGCCTATAGTTCAAAAATTGTTAGAGAAAAACTTAAAGCACAGTCTAATTCTAATTGTTTAATTGACTCACCTCTGGAGGCCCTTAATAAATTTTTTGAAGATAAATTTAACGAAGTAATAGTTCAATCGCTACATGTAATTGCTGGATTTGAATTTAATGCTTTAAGAGATACCATTTTATCCTTTTCGAATAATAGATTTAATTTTTCATTGGCATTAGGATTGCCTCTTATCACTTCCTTAAATGATATTGATAAAGTAAATAAATATTTATTATCTTCATTGCCTTTAGAGAGAAGTGCTGATGATGCTGTTATATTTTTTGCTCATGGAAGTGATCATTATAGTGGACTTGCCTACACCGCTATTCAACATCAACTAACAAAATTAGATAAGAATGCATTTTTAACTACAGTGGAAGGCGAACCAGATGTTAATTCGGTTATTGGAGAGTGTGTAGAGAAAGGCATAAAGAGAGCATACTTAATTCCATATATGTCTGTAGTAGGTGATCACATAATAAACGATATGGATTCAGAGGAAAAAGATTCTTTAAAATCAATTTTAAGAGAGGCCGGTATAGAGGGAATCTCTATTATGAAGGGACTGGCCGAAAATGAAAATATTGTTAGAATATGGATGGATCATTTAAGTGCGGCCATTTGCAAGATGGAGAACAAAAGTGATCGTGTCTAATTCTAAACAAGTTAATCAAGTTGTATATGGTCCAACTACGGGTGCTTGTGCGGCGGCTGCCGCTGTAGCGGCATTACGCTTTTTAATAAATAAGAAATCATTTACTGAAATAACAATCGTCTTACCTTGTGAGAGGGAGTGGAACTTTAAAATTAATAAATTAGAGGTGATTGATAGCATTGATAGAATTGACAGCAATGACAGCGATAGTGATAATTGTAGTAGAGCTATTGCAAGCATAATTAAGCCATATAATAGTGATTATGATTGTACAATAGGAGCAGAGATTGTAGCAGAGGTAATATTATTTACTCATTCAACCATTAATAGAACTATTGAAATTGAGGGTGGGGTAGGCGTTGCTAAGGTTACAAAGAGTGGTTTAGGTTTAGAAGTCGGTTCATGGGCCATTAATCCAATTCCTAAAAAACATATTAAAGAGTTAATTGAACAAGAATTAACTAGTTCTATTAATACTTCGGTGAAAGTTATTATAAGTGTACCAGAGGGAGAGGAACTAGCAAAAAAAACAATAAATGAAAGATTAGGTCTTGTTGGTGGAATTTCAATACTAGGAATAACAGGACTAGTGATGCCTTATTCAGTTGATGCTTATAAAGAGTGTATTAGCAGTTCATTAAGTGTCGCTTATACTTTTGGTGGTACTTCTAGTGATTGCAAAGAATTAGTTTTTACCACTGGAGGGAGAACTGAATTTTATGCAAAAAAATTAAATCAATTACAACATCTAAATGGACGAGATGAGTTTTTTATTCAGGTGGCAGATTTCCTTCAATACTCAATAGATTTAGTGGCCAATGATAATCAAAAAGTAAAAAGAGTGGAGGTAATTCACTTAGTAGCTATGATGGGAAAGCTTTCCAAGATTGCAAATATTGATAATAATCTTTTAACTCATGTAAATGAATCTGATATCGATACTCATTTTTTAGCAAAGTTGGTTAGTTCGTTGTTGAATGATAGTAATGACAGTAATGACAGTAATGATAATAGTGAATTAATAAACAAAATTAAAGGGGCCAATACTGCCAGAGAAGTTTTAGAGATAACAAAGGAAAATGGCATTGATGGTTTGCCTCTATTAATTGCAAAAAAAGCTCATGAGGCAATGGTTGCTCGAATTAAAAATATAAAATCTGACATTAATATTCATGTTTATTTTTTAGATTATAGCGGAAACCTGTTGGCCTTTTATAAAGGAGAATAAATTGGTATTTGAACAATTAAATAAATCAGGAAGAGATATTGAAAGTGCTAGTTTTCAAATTATCGAACAAGAGGTAGCACAATTAGATTTTGCATATGATTTTAAATCCCCTGAATGGGAAGTTACAAGGAGAGTAATTCATACTACAGGGGATTTTGAGTATAAAAATATTTTATACTTTCATAGAGATGCTGTGAATGCCGCAATTAAGGCAATAAAAAGTGCCTGCAATATTTTTGTAGATGTTGAAATGATAGCAGCAGGAATTAATAAAAAACGAAAAGATTATTTTGCAAATAATGTTTATTCTTTTATCACAGATAATGAGTTAGATATTTTTGATCAACATCTTAGAGATTCCTTAAGTCTTGTAGATGATCGTTCCTATGAAAATTATATTGCGAGATATATTCAAAATATAACTTCTTTAATTAAGGGAGAAAAAATTAG
>JADGAM010000125.1:0-544 GCA_015232015.1 Oligoflexia bacterium
AACATATATTCGTGGTAGATCAATTCCATCACAATATTTTATTATAGACGAGGCACAAAACCTTTCTCCTCACGAGGTGAAAACTATAGTAACTAGAGTTTCAGAAGGGTCAAAAATCATTTTGGCCGGAGACTGTGATCAAATTGATAATCCTTATTTGGATTCAATTAACAATGGATTATCCTATATAATTGATCGATTGAAAGATCAAAATTGTGTAGCACATGTCACTTTAACCTGTGGTGAACGTTCAGAACTTTCAGAAATAGCCAGTAAATTGTTGTAGGAAAAAATCTTTATGACTGAAACTCCAAAGAAATTTCAGCGAAAACACTTGCGAGCACCAATAAGGACAATGATCCTTTACGAAGATGAAGGCCATGTGTTCAAGGCCCAACTTTCAAATATCTCTAAAGGTGGTGTTCTTGTTTCAAATCTACCTAATTTACCTACTATAAATATTATTGGAACAGTAATTGATATTCCAGAAATGCCAGTGGTTAAAAGTGATGATTTGAGCAAACTTCAAGCGATAAATTTAAAT
>JADGAM010000125.1:554-12504 GCA_015232015.1 Oligoflexia bacterium
GAGCGTAATAGAAGTATTTTTCGTACAAGAGCGCGTACAATTAGGAGGGCCGGTCAAATTACTTCTATTGGAGAGTTGTTTTCAAAAGATATTGGATGTGCTTTTGTTGATAATAATAAAGAGATGTTTGAAGCTATAGACAAGTATGTTTCCAATTTTGCATACAATATTGTATTTCTTTTAAGACTACTTTCTTCTTCCCCGTGTGATGATGAAGAGACTACTGAAAAGATTAAAATTCTTTGTACGATTTTAGGGTATGGTTCAGAATCAAAGATTTCTCTTTTAGCTAGACTTATTACTCACGATTATAGAAGTTTACAATGGAGTTAATTTACTTGACTATTCTTTTAGAAAGTTCTTCCAAAATAAGATTGGCCATTAGAATTGCTTGATCATTATCTATTTTGTAGTTAGTGATATTAGTATTTGAAATTTTTTTTTCTATTAAGAGAGATTCAGTTTCATTTTCAGAGGTAAGATCAAGCTTTGTTGAAATGTGATTACTTTCATTAATAAGATCTTCATCTGTAAGAGTTTCTAAGTATTTTTTGTAGAAATTTAAATTAAATTCATCGAGAGATGAACTATTAGTTGTGGAAACATCAGGAGAGGTTTCACTTGAGTTATTTAGGCGATTTTGTCTGAGCATATTCAGGGTTTTTTTTGTAAGCCTAACTGGGAAATGTAAAAGATTATCTTTATCATTATTGTTTATTTGATTAGTTTGATTTTTAGTATCGTTTGACATTGGTTCCTCTATTTTTTTATTATAAAAAACACATTTGCATCTGCATTTGTGATTTTTAATTAACTTGAACACATATGCTTTGTTAACAAAATTTTATTAAAAAATATTATATAGTGAAAAAAATATACTTATGTATGTAAAAAATACACTTTTATTTGATTCCAAGTCTTAGGGCGCGGATGGCCTTGAGTAGTTTTTGAGGATCAAAAATATTTCCATTATCTTTTTCAAGTTGTTGAATAGCAAATAAACTCTTTTCTGTTAAATTTCCTGGACAATTTTTAACATAATTATCAAAAGCATCAGCAATGGAAACTAATTTTGATAGATCATATAGTTGAGCTCCTCTTTTTTCGTAGGGGTATCCGCTCCCATCATTATGCTCATGGTGCTCCTCTATAATTCGCAAGACTTCTTCTCCAATTTGAATATTACTTTGCAGTGCTTGTCGTCCAATTATTGGATGTTCCTTAAGTTTTTGTTTTAAAACATCAAGATTATGTTCTTCATAGTATTGAACATCTAAAGTAGTCTTTCCAATATCATGAAATAGTCCGCCTAAAAAAATACTTTCTAAAATTTTTAATTGTTTGTAACCTAAATGGTGGGCCAAATATACTGAGAGGATTGCTACATTAACTGAATGTTCAACAATATTTCTTGATGATTCTGACATTTTTACAAAGCTAACATCAGCAACAGGACTTTCTCCAATAATTTTTACAAATGACCTTGTTTCCCATGTTACACTAGATATTGCTTTATCGCTCATATCACCAGAAAAAACACGAGCGATATGTCCTTTAATAACTTGTTTTAGTGTAATTAATTCCTTATTTTCAAGACCTGCATTTACTGCAATAGACTCTAAATTATTTATTCGAATTTTTTCTATCCACTGATCAAAAACATCTATGCTATTGGCAGCAATAAAAAAATATGGAAGTTTTCTTAAAATTAGTTGTTCATATTTTTCACTAGGTAAAATATCACCCTTTTGCTTAAATTCTATAAATTTTCCATTGATAAAAAAATATATGGGTGCTGGAAGTTCAATATCTGGTTCAATGTTACTAATGTGTAATGAAATCCATCTATAATTATTTTTTGTTTTTAACACATCATCGCTCATTAAAAAATCCTAAAAATTAGTCCTATATTTTTATTTTAACACAAAAAATGTTTTAACACGACCTTGCTTTATTGGTTATACTGATTTCAGGTCTAACATGCTCTTAGAATAGTAAATCATAACAGTCTACTATGAATAAAATATGTAACTTATTAAGTTCCCATTCCTTACTCACTAATTGGTTTTCAAAGCGCTATCGGCCGTCAGTCATCAACTTTCAGTTTTTGCCCTCAGCTGATTGCAAGAGCTGAAAGCTGATGATTGAATGACTACATAAAAAATTTAATATTATTTGAAGATTTAAAATCATGAAAGAAAAGTCAAGAGAGCGAGATGTAAGAAAATTAAATATTTTTACTCAAAAACTTGCTAGATCAACATCAAAGATCTTGTTAACATACTTTAGAAATAAAATTATGATCTTATTAAAAAAAAAGTACAAACATGTGCGAGAAAAATATTATAATTACCAATGGAAAATTTCACAAAGCTCTTGTGAGGTTATTTTAATATATAATTGGTAAATGAGGAGGCCTAATGAAGGGATGCGTGTTTCTTTTATCACAATTTTCATTGACGTTTGTATTATGCCTGTTTCTTTCTGTTTCGGCATTTGCAACATGGTATTCTACCAAAGGAGATGTTTACAATAATAGCAATGAAAATAGTAATGTGATTACTAATTCTTTCGAAAAAAATCTAACCGCCAGAGATAAATTTTCTATTGCCGCCAAAATTAATGTTATTGATATAAACAAAGTAAATCCCATAAACGCTGAAAAAGAGGGTTTCTTAGGAACCAAGTTTGCTGAGGTAAATCTAACTGCAAAAGATAACACCTATACAACTGAGATAGGGTTACCAAAATTACCCGTTATTAAAAGATGGATTGAGTTTGGTGGTAATACTAATGAAATAAATATCGATCTTGGTAATATTGATATTTCTAAATTTCAAAAATTTGATCTTGCTCAATTTGCAGATGCAGATATGGTTGTTCCTGTACTACCTTCAGTTATAAAACGCGCTGGTGAATTAGAGAAGGCCAAATTTGTAATTAATAAAAATTTCTATAATACTTCTCAAATATACCCTAGTGAAAATTATAAGATAAAAAATATAATTTCTGTTAGAGGTAAAAAATTAGCATTAATTGAAATTTATCCTGTTAAATATAATCCGTTAAAAAAAGAATTGTATATAAATGAAAATTTTAAAGTTAATTTTAATTTAAAGAAATTTAAATCAAAACTTGATAATTCATATAGCTTTAATAAACTTCTTTCGAAGTTAGTTTTTAATAACAATAGCGGAATAAATTTTGGCAACCCAAAAGATTTAGATTCGAATTCCAATATTGAGACGGCATCAGGTTCATTTAAAGATACATTGTTTGTAGTTTATGGAAGTAAATTTGCCAATACTTCTGCTCTTCTTGATTATTTAAAATTAAAACGGCAACTGGGATACAATGTAATTAGTAAAAATATCTCAGAGATAGGAACAACAGATGTTAAATTACGTGCGTATGTAAAAAGTCTATATAGTAATGCTACTACTCGTCCAAGTTATATGGTTATCATTGGTGATGTATCTGATGTTCCTACATATAATGGGTCTGCTGGTGGAGCAGGTTCGCAGGCCACTGATCACTTTTATGCTTCTATAGATAAAGATGATTATACAACAGATATTGGTGGTATCGATATATTTGTAAGTAGACTTGCAGTTGCTAATCCAGAAGAATTAAAAGTTGTTGTTTCTAAAATTATTAAATACCAAAAAGTTACTATGAATGATTTATCTTGGATAAAATCATCTTCTTGGGTAGCAACCGATGATCGTTATGAGATAGCAGAGGGAACTCATAATTACGTTATAGACAACTACACCTCTTCTCCATCAAAAAACTATGTTGGAAATTTCCCTGAGACCAACATAAAAGGTGGCGACAAGCTATATGCCATAACTCATAAAACAGAAACTAATGATTTAAAAAATATGTTTAATCAAGGTCGTTCAATTATAGATTATAGTGGACATGGAGGACATGATTTCTGGGCCGGCCCAAATTTTTCAATTGAAGAAAATATTATTGTTGTTAAAATTGATTTGTCTATTGATATAAATAAAAAATCAAACGAAGAAAACTTGAATGAAGAAATATTTAAGGAATGGAAAAAGAGAGTGCAAGATGGTTATGAACTTAGTAAAGATTTAATGAGAAAAAATGAAAGAGAAAATAAAAAAATGAAATTTATTTTTGTTGGTTACTCTCTAGGGGCCGCCCTTGGTTTTGATCTAATAAGAAGTGTAAAAAATGAAGATAGAATTTTTGATAAAATGATTTTGTTGGCCCCTGCGATAACTTTAAGATGGTATACAAAATTAATAAAAGCTTTCTATATTTTCGGAGAAGAGTTTAATATTTCAAGTAGAAATCATCCAGAATACAGATATAAAGATAGCACAACAATTGCTGAATATAAGGCACTATTTAATATTCTAGAAGAAAATGAAAACAAATTATCATCTAAGTCTAGAGATATTAATATATCTACATTAGTATTAATGGATTCACAGGATGAATTAATAAGTTTTGAAAATACCAAAGAATTTATTAAAAAAAATACGTTAACAAAATGGAGTTTTCAAGAGATTAAAAAGGATGCTACATTAAAAAAACAAAAGATACCAAAGCATTTAATTGTTGATGAAAATGCAATAGGAGTAGATGCTTGGAAAAAATTAAAACAGCAAATAATTTTATTTATCAATATTTAATAAAAATTAGAAAAAATTATAAAAAATTAGAAAAAAAATTAAAAAAAATGAATGTAAAAAATAACTATCAAATCAAACCTGATTTTAATACAGAACCTTTAGTAACGGCAGAAAAAAACATCAAGTATGTAAAATCTGCAAAAAAGATCTCTGACTTTTCATCATCAGAATTATTTATAATGAGTTACCAAAGAGGTTTTATAAGTTTTGTGAGAGATAATTTTGATACTGAGAAAATAAGCTTTATGGGAGCAAATTTATACTATTTTACTTACAAAAATATTCGAATAGGTGTGGCCGCAGAGTTTGGAATAGGGGCACCTATGGCCGCCTTAGTTATGGAGGTATTATGTACTTTAGGAGCTAAAAAAATAATATCAGTTGGCTCTGCAGGTTCTCTTCAAAAAGATATTGATATAGGAGAAATTGTAATTATCGATAAAGCACTGAGAGAGGAGGGAACCTCATTTCATTATTTGGAGGGAATAAAAAATAATAATCAATTTGCATTTCCTTCGCAAAAATTAACAAAAGAATTAATATTTAATTGTGAAAAATTAAAAATAGCACATACTGTAGGTGCAGGTTGGACAACAGATGCTCCCTACCGAGAAACTATTGGAAAGGTAGAAAGTTATCAAAAAAAAGGTATTTTAACAGTTGATATGGAGGCATCAGCACTGTTTGCTGTTGGCGACTATAAAAAGATTGAAGTAGCGTCGGCATTTACTATTAGTGATTCCTTGTCTGAAGAGATGTGGTCTCCAAAATTTGATTCTAAGAAAACTCAACAAGGTCTTGAAAAATTATTTAATATAGCAGCAGATTCTTTACTGGGAATAGAAACTTAATTCTAAATAAAAAATGACTATAAATAAAAAAATAAAATAATAAAAAAATTATGCCTCTAAAAATTATCACAAAATTATTCCATTAATTTTTTTCATAAGAGTTAAATAACTAATAATTAAAGCTTAAAAGAAATAGTTGTAAATATTTAATGTTATTAAAAATGAATTTGTTAAAATTGCAATTATAACAAGGACGATTATGAGGATGGCGATTGCCACTAACAATTTTAAAATTAACTTTTGAAGGGAGTAACCTATGATAGGGAAGATAGTAAACAAAAAAATAATTATTTTTATTACAGTATATATTTTGTTTTTTTTAAACGTTTTTGCCGAGGAAAAAAATACTTGTGCTAACGGATATAGAGTAATTGGTGACCTTCATGGTATGGGACATGAAATAATTAATTTATTAGATGGATATATTGACAAAGATGGTAATTGGATAGGTGAAAAAAACCATTGTCTTATTTTTGTTGGAGATTATATTGATAGAGGGGAATATAGCTGGGAAACATATAACTATGTTTCGTATCTACAAGCTCAAGCAATTAAAAATGGCCAGGGAAAAGTAATTCGTTTACTGGGAAATCACGAACTACTAATTTTTAAAAAAGATTTTAGAAATTTAATTTTGAATGGTGCCTGCTCATGGTTTAATAAAACTTCCGATGATTTTAAAACATGTGAATGGGTTAATACATTGATATCAAAAGAAGATTTACTAAATAAAGATGCATTGTATTTCATTGAAAAAATATTTACTCCTTTGGTTTTAGAAAAATCAAAACAACTTAAAAAAGATATTGAACAAGGAAATATTGTTGCTGCATTTGATTTTAAAAATAATAAAGAAGATATTGTAGTAACACATGCTGGAATTTCTGATGAGGTTTGTGAAGCATTTGCTGATGAATCAAGTTCTACCTGCTTTAGTTGTATTTTTGGAAAAAAACCAGTCGTTGTAACTGCAACAAACATAACAAAATGGCTTAACACTGAGCTTGTTTATGGTGCTTTCTCTAATGATCATGACCATGTAATCTACTCTCAACGATATGGTATTTTTTGGAATAGATTAAAAAGTGAGAGTGGGGCGGTTAGTAAATTTTGTTCCAAGTTTTCTCAAATAAGAGGACATACAATTAAGAATGAAATCACTATAGATACGTTAGAAAAAGATAAACTATTATATTCTATTGATGTTGGTCTATATGAAAATAGTAATAAAGAATATCTGGACATAGATCCAATTAAAGGAACAGCTCTAATAAAAACTGTTCATTCTAATCCAAGTAGCTCTAATAAATCCAAACAAATTTTTGATAATTTTTTAAAAAACTATAGTATTGAAAAGGGTGACCTTCATAGTTGTAGGAAATGAAAGAAAAATGAAAGAGAAATCAATAGATGAGTTTACCAAAATCATCTGTCGTTTTATACTGATATTACTATGATATTGATTCAAAATAAAATAAAATAAGAAAATCTAGAATACATAATTGATAATAATATAGTGAACAATAAATATCAAATTACTAAATTTATGAGGATCTAGTATGGGAAGAAAATGGGCCAACATTAAAGACAAGAAAGCTTCGATGGATAAACAAAGAAGCCAAGTTTACACGAAACTTTTAAAAGAAATAACTTCAGTGGTAAAAAGGTCTGGAGGTGATCCTGAAGCTAATTTTATGCTTAGGATGGTTTTACAAAAATGCCGTACATGTAATGTTCCAAAAGATAATATTGATCGAGCAATTAAAAAGGGACTTAGCAATGAGGGTGATGATTACGAAGATATTACTTACGAAGGATATGGTCCTAGTGGAGTTGCCATATTTATTGAGGCCTCAACAAATAATGTGGCCAGAACTATTGGAAACCTTAGACCATTCTTTAAAAAGTACGGAGGAGATATTGGAAAAGATGGGTGTCTGCAATTTATCTTTGAACGTAAGGCGGTCTTTGAATTAAAGCAAGATGATATTGATGAAAATGATTTTACGATGGCGATGATCGATGCAGGGGCGGAGGATATTGAATTCGAATCGGGAGATATTACGGTCACTGCTTCAATGGAAAAATTTGGATCACTTCAAAAAAAATTTGAGGAACTAAAAATCGTAGTCGATGAGGCCGGTCTTGAAAGAATTCCTTTAACATTTAAAAAAATTAACCAAGAAGAGTTTACACAGATAATGAAACTCATTTCTGCTTTAGAAGACGATGATGATGTATTGAAAGTTTATCATAATATTGAATATGATCCCTCTCTACAACTATGAAATGTTGGTATTCATTTTTTTGGCCCTTCACATTTCTTTACTGCTGTTTCAAGGCCGGCAATCGGTATTAGTATAGGTGACAAATTTTGGCCACTTGTTTTTTTTAAAGCACACTCTTCTACTAAAGAAGATGAGGTAGAAGTGACTGCCGTGGTCGGAGCGATAAGTGAAGATACTAATTTAAATAGATTGCTATGAGAAAGGGTAATGTAGTTTACATCTGTTTGATTTATTTCCAAACTATTGTCTCCGTTAAAACTAATATTCTTTTTATCACTACTATATCTTTCAATCACCATCCTGCTCAATTCTGGAGAAAGGGCCAACATTTCTTCCAAAAGAGGATAAAAATCTGTTTTTTTATTCTTTATTATCGAGAGATAAAAATCATAAAGCTTACTAAAGGCGGCCTTATCACCTAATCCAATTTTAGCAACGGCCTTAATAGTAGTTACATCAAATTTACTTAGATCTGCTGTTGATAATGTGCTTTTATTAAAATCAGTAACCAGTGAAGTTAAAAATTTTTCCAATCTTACATTTTCTTTTTCTTTTGTTAGTTGTAGAACAACTTCTCTACTAATTTTAGGATGAACGAGTAGTAATTTAGCAACTTCACTGTGACCCCTTTTAGCGGACATTATGAGAGCATAATTATTGTTGGCAGTAGGATTAATTCTTTCGTCCCTTTCAGCAGCGGCCAACAATAACTTTACTACTTCAGTGTGACCACTTTCAGCTGCATTTCTAAGAGCATAATTATTGTTGGCAGCAGGATTAATTCTTTCATCCCTTTCAGCAGCAGCTAACAATAACTTTACAACTTCAGTGTGACCATTTTCAGCTGCATTTCTAAGAGCATAATTATTGTTGGCAGCAGGATCAATTCTTTCATCCCTTTCAGCAGCAGCTAACAATAACTTTACAACTTCAGTGTGACCATTTTCAGCGGCCAATCGAATGGCCACATTATTATCAGCAGCAGGATCAATTCTTTTATCCTTTTCAGCAGCAGCTAACAATAACTTTACAACTTCGCTGTGACCTTTTTGAGCGGCCACCATAAAGACCTCATTATCATTAACGGCAAGATCGATTCTTTTGTCCTTTTCAGCAGCAGCTACTAATAGTTCTACTAGTTTAATGTGACCATTTTCACCTGCTGCTTTCATAAGTTCGAGGACACTAAAAGAGGCCAATAAATTAGATAACTCTGCTACTTCATCAGCGCCTTCTTTAATCGCCTTAATCACCTTGGAAGTAATTCTTTTAATGAGCTGAGTGTGGGCCGCATCCTCTGATGGCATCAAAGTGGTCATGGAGGCGTAGTCTGCAACCACCTCACTTAGATATTCTGGATTAATTGCTTTATCAAAGTGCCAATCTATGGATAGCGATTTGGAGCGAGAATTATAAGAGAATTTTTCTTTATTTAGCGACTTAAGATATTTTGCTTCCCTATTGGCAATGTATGTGATGGTATTCATCCGAGATCTCCAATTTTCTCCATAAAGATCCATTTTAATTTTAAAACTTTCTTTATGAGTATCATAATCTATGAATAGCTTGGCACTATGATTTCTCAAGGGAAGATTGTATTCAAGGTTAATAATTGGAGAGGGGTAAACATGCTGTAGGTTCATCAATTCTGCTTTTCCCTTCTCTAAAGACCTTCCAACTGAAAATTCCATTTTTGAGAGTGAATCCATCAGGCCTTTTAATTTGTTCGGCAGATTTTTTTCTGCAATTTGAGAGTCGCGGATGAGAGTGGCCGTGCTAAAAAGAATATTTTGATGCATTAAAGAGAATAAATCTTCTAAAGTTATCTCATCTTTCTTATCCATAAATTGTCTTCGAAATGAAGCAGAAGTTCCTACTCTTGCGGATGCCACTGAAAAGCCATTGGAGCTATTTAGTTGTTTTGGATCATCTTTATTTTTTAAAGCATTAAAAGTATCACTGATATTCTTTAACATACCCTCTTGGGTATTATACTCGGAAATATCATCAACAAATTTGCTCCATTTTTCAAACATCACCGGCGGAATTTTCTCTACCCATTTGTGCATTAATTGATGATAAATCTCTAGGAGCTTGGAAAATCTTTTTACTTGTAAATTTTTGTCATAGTTGGCATTGCCTTTTAATGACTTAATAGTTTGATCAATAACTTCCGTCATCTCTTGCACGGCCCTTAGAACTGCTTTTTTTACCAAAGGATTATCTTTTTCATTGAGATTAAGTTTGCTTATCAAGTTACCTATCTCTTTACTAAAAAGTGAAAATCTTTTTTCGAACTTATCGGGATTACTCCATTCGCTAATAAGATTTTTATGAGATTCTATGGTTGCTCGATGTTTACTTAGTTCTAGTTCATCTAAACGTTTTTTTAATGGAATTATCATAGTAGTAAAACTATCCATCAATTGGGTAGCAGTCATCTTTTCATCAGCTTCCGCAAATATTTTATTGATAAAGTCAGATCCCATCCCTAAATCAATAAAATATTTTAATTCGTTGGCCAACTCTCTTCGGCGCTTGGGGTCCTTGCAAATTTCTAAAGCAAAGCTAGTCCATCTCTTGGCCACGGGATCAGTTAAGGCAATTTTATTGGCCAGGTAAAAGGATTTAAAATAGTCCTTACTTTCGACATCTAGATCTTTATCTTTAATCATGGTCTTTATCGCCGCATCTTCTTTTTTACTAGTGGCCCACTCTCTGGTCTCCAAGGAAAATAGCGACTCGAGGAGAGAGACTGAAGATAAAAATTCCCTCTGGGTGGGTTTTGCTTGCGATTTTTTGAAGGCCTCCAGACCATTATAAATTTCCGCTGCTGTTACTACTGTATGCAGGAGAAGATCCCGATTTTGAGTATGTTTGGCCTTGCTAATAAAACTACACAGACTTTTATAGGCATCAGGATTGTTATCTCCCCGTTTAGCAATTTTAAGTTTTTCGATTGCTTTTTTAGTGGAATCTGTCACCGTTTGCTGTTTAGTTTTACTAGTGGCGGGAACCACACAGACCTTGTCTAATAAAATTTTTACATTTTCTCTTAACTCCAAAGGTATTGATTTAAAGTCTAAACTGGAAAGGGTTAAACTCTTAAGCGGAAAAGTAAACATCCCCTCTTGAATAAAATTTTGTTGTAAAAATTTTTCTGTTCGTTCACTTGCCTCCAAGGCCGATAAATCCACTACTCGTCCTCCCTGAGGATCTACTACCAAACATTGAGTTCCCGTCCCCCCACTCGGGATTTTAGTGGTGTCGGGTATATAGAGTACCGGAATTGCCTTAGCATTAAATTGGGCCGCCTCATGAGAAGTTGAAGGGGCGGGGGCCCTAACAATGACTGCTTTTAGTTTAGAATCTTTTTGTTTCAAATATTCTTCCAATGCTGCACCAATATTATCACTGATAATTAGTTCTTCTTCTGGTTTGGTAATTACTTTGCTGGCAAAGGCCCCCTCCGAGATAACTTCCGCCGGCAAAAATACTGCTTTTTTAGTGATTAGTTCTTGGATTTTACTTGGAGAGATAGTGGAGGGATTTATCTTTTTGGAATCCCCTATTGGAATCGGCCTGGCCTGCACGAGATTTAAAACTCCAGCTTGATAGACAAATTCAACATCCATTGGCCGTCCATAATGTTGCTCTATCAATCTTCCAACTTCCGCAATTCCCAATGCCACCTCATTGCTTACTGATGGGTTATCTCGTAATTTTAGTGAATTATTTTTTTCTACTAATACCCCTCGCTTCGATACTAAGCGGATAGTTTTTTTTCCAATTTTGGCACGAACTAGGTTATGGTTGCTTACATAAAAAGTATCAAAAGGCGCTTTACTGTTTACAATCAATTCTCCATGTCCGGGCGCAATTTGAATTCGCACACCCTCCGCTTGGCCACTGTACATTACGCCCGAATAGACAACTTGATCAGCTTTTTCTCCCACCATTTTTTGCAGCAAAACTGGCATAAAGGGTTTCTCGCTAAACACTTTATCTCCCTCCCCACTTATATGCCGTTGCTTTAATGATTTCTCACTAAAGTAGGATGCAACTACCACTCCTATGGCCTTGGCGATTGCTTTCTTATTGGGATATGCCGGTAGACTTTCATTTCCTCCCGGGTTGGCAATCT
>JADGAM010000126.1 GCA_015232015.1 Oligoflexia bacterium
GAAAAGAATTATTTATTCTAGTGTAAAATTCCAATTCAGTTCTAACCATTTCGATTTCTTTATCTAAAGAAAAAAGTTTTCTACCTTTGGAACAATACTCTTTAAGTATATAATAGAGTTCAGTTGTACTTCTCATACTGTCTTTAGCACTAAAACCTTGTATCAATTTTGTTTTAGGCAATGGATACAGATATTCTTTAAAGATGATTTTTTCCATATCACCACTAAGCCTGACATTATTTTCTTTGTTTTCTTTATTCTCATAATTCTCTTTTGTAATTTGAACTATATTCCCTTCAATCAATTTTAATTTAAAATTCCCCGTATATGCATTTGGTGACATATCAAAAAGCATCCCTTGACGGGCCATAATAATCTTTTCCTTTGATTTCTCCTTTTCTGTATCCTCTCGAATATTCATAAACACATTGGTTAATAATTTACCTTCGTTTGCAACTTTTTCTGCGTAAATGGTTATGTTAGGGATATCCGTAAAAAATTGAGATGGTTTTATATCAGTTAAAACTCCTTTTGTTGCTAATGATGCTAATATGACTTTAAGTTTAGATTCAGAGGAAGGAATAAAATTCATGTGTAATGAGTAAAGAGCGGACGCAATCATTAAAGATATGAAAACAAAAGGTAAGAACATTTTAACCAAAGAATGTCCGAATGAACGCATGGCCAATAATTCAGAGTCAGAACTTAATTTATTTAAAGAATAGATACTGGCAAATAAAACTGCTAACGGAATAGCTAATGGCAAAAATGACAGTACCATGTAAAGTACCATTTCTCCAATAAGTGCAAATTTTACATTTTTATTTACAATTAATCTGGTGATAGTTAAGAATTGAAAAATTAATAAAAATCCAATGGAAGCACACGCACTTACTACGAATGGGATTACAAAATTGGCCCCCAAATACCTGTGTATTATTCCTTTCACATATTCTCCTCTGCGCCACAAGGCCACCACAAGGCCACAAAAGCGATCAATTTTAAATAATTTATATCTCAATATTATAGAAAATGGTAGGTAGACTGCAAATTAAAGAGGTGATAGAAAACAACTATGGACAATTTAAAAAATTACTTCAAAAACAAAAATGTTTTAGTTACTGGTGCTGATGGTTTTATAGGGAGTCACCTAGTTGAACAGTTAGTTTCCTTGAACGCTAATGTTAATGTAAGAGCATTTGTCTTCTATAATTCATTTAACAACTGGGGATGGGCCGATACTTTTTCACCCGAAATAAAAAATAAAATTGATTTTTTTCATGGTGATATCCGTGATTATAAGAGAGTAAAAGATGCTCTAGAAGGTATTGACATTGTTTTTCACTTAGCGGCCCTAATTGCTATTCCATACAGCTACTACTCTCCAGAAGCATATGTTGATACCAACACAAAAGGTACACTAAATATTTTACTAGCAACAAAAGAATTAAAAACAAAAAGGATTTTAGTTACTTCCACCTCTGAAGTTTACGGAACTGCTAGATATGTACCTATAGACGAAAACCATCCACTTCAAGGTCAATCCCCATATAGTGCTACAAAAATTGCAGCAGATAAATTGGCCGAGTCCTTTCGTTTATCTTTCGATTTACCTGTGACTATTGTAAGACCTTTTAATACCTTTGGCCCTCGTCAATCTGCTCGAGCAGTTATTCCCACCATAATTACTCAACTACTTCAAGGTGTAAATGAAATTTCATTAGGAGAGCTTAGCTCTACAAGAGATTTTGTATATGTAAAAGATACTGCTCTGGGATTTTTAAAAATTGCTTCCGCGGCCGATGCAACTATCGGTGAAGAGATAAATATCGCCACTCAAAAAGAAATTTCTATAGGTGAATTAGCAAGTTTATTAATTAATGAAATTAACCCTAAGGCCAAAATTAAAGTTGATGACAAGAGACTAAGGCCAACTAATAGTGAAGTTTACCGTTTACTTGGTTCAAATGAAAAGCTTAAAAAACTTACTAGGTGGCAACCAACTTTCTCAATACAAGAAGGGATTAAAGAAAGTATTGAATGGTTTAGAAAAGAAGAAAATTTACAACGCTATAAGGGTAACATCTACAACTTATAAAATTACACATTAAGTAAAAGTAAAAGTAAAAATAAAAATAAAAAACCAAGACAGAAAAAACATATGAATAAAAGAGCAATCATTTTAGCAGGAGGAAAAGGGTCTCGCCTTAGGCCATTTTCCATCACCTTTCCCAAACCACTAATGCCTTTAGGCGATACTCCAATTCTTGAAATAGTCATTAGACAACTAATACACTATGGTTTTGATCACATAACTCTTTCTGTAAATCATTTAGCAGAATTACTTGAAACCTTTTTTGGTAACGGGAAAAAATGGGGTATAAAAATTGATTATACATTTGAAGAAATCCCTATGGGAACAATGGGACCATTAAAAAGAATTCGAGACCTTCCTGATAATTTTTTAGTGATGAACGGTGATGTTTTATCCGATTTAAATTTCAATTCCTTCTACAATTTTCATCAAGATAACAATAATCTTTTTACAATTTCATGCTGTAAAAAAAATATTAGTAGTGAACTTGGTATTATAGAATACGATAGCACTGGAAAATTAACTAACTTTAAAGAAAAACCAGTACTAAGTTTTAGTGTTAGTATGGGTATTTATATGGCCCACAAAGAAATTACTGATTATATCCCTCCTAACCAATTTTATGGCTTTGATCGCCTAATGATAGATTTGCTCAAACTTAAGAAAAACGTTTCAGTAATGCCATTCGAAGGTTATTGGAGAGATATTGGTCGTTTCGAAGATTACAATATGGCCTCTGAAGAATTTGAAGAATACAAAAAGGTTCTTTTGAAATAATGAAGATCTTAATTTTAGGAAATAATGGTTTTTTAGGTCGGCAAATCACATCCTACTTTCATAACAAAAAATATAATAAATATAATATATCTACTGAATCTGAATCCAATTTTGAAATTATAGGTATTGATCGCACCAACAATAATAGCGTTCAAAGCTGCAATTTTGGCAACTTCTACGACTATAATATCCTTGATCTAAAATGCCATGATAAAATATTAGAAGTTTTATTAGAAAAAAAACCAGATATAATAATTAATCTAATGGCGCAAATGTTTCCAACAAATGGAAATGAACTTTATTACACTAATCCAAAAATCGCATTAAACATTTGTTCAATACTAAAGAAATATCTTTCTTGTAGCAATGAAAAACTTTCGTTTTTACATGTTGGCTCTGCTGCTGAATATGGCACAAAAGATAGCGAGCAATCAATCACTGAAAAAGACGATACCACTCCAACATCAGCATATGGAGAAACAAAACTATTACAAACTTTAATCTTTAATGAATTTGCAAAATCAATTTCAAATTGCAACCATCTTCAACAAAAAATCTCAATTAAAATTGCTCGAGTTTTTAACATTGTTAATAAAGACATGACAGAAGATTTCTTTTTTCCTCTTATAGTAGGAAAATTTTTATCTCTAAACAATCAAAGCAATCAACCTGAAATTACTGTAAGATCACTTTATCAAACAAGAGATTATTTACATACAACTGATGTAATTCCGGCCTTAGAAGCAATAATATTTAAGGGTAAACATGGGGAGATTTATAACGTTTCATCTTCTATCGGTATTACAGCAAAAAACGCTATTGATTATTTACAAAAAAAATTTCACCTTCACAGATTAGATATTATTGATGAAAGCAGCGGCGTAATCAATTTTTCTATTGGAAACAACCAGAAATTAAAAGAAATTTATGATCTAAAAATAACAAAAAATTACATTGATATATTGGATGAATTAATCGAAGCAAAAAAGGAAAAAAGAGAAAAAGAAATTGAGACAATTTTATGAATGAAAAAAAATCCACTTCTGTCTCTATAATTATTCCTGTATACAATGAATCTGAAAATATTGAATATGCAGTTACTCAAACATCAACTTATCTAAAAAATAACTTTAAAGATTTTGAAATAGTGATTGTTGAAAGTGGGAGTAGCGATAACTCCTCTACAATTTGTGATCAGCTAAAAGAAAAATTTTCATTAAAAAATATTATAATAAAAGTTCATCATGAAGGGGCCAAAAAAGGTTATGGATCTGCAATAAAATGTGGTTTTCAAATTGCTTCAAAAGACATGGCGCTAATTATGGCACCCGATATGCCTTTTCCCATAGAAAAATTAAGACCAGCAGTGGAGGCATATGAAAATAGAAGCGATAAAAAAGTTCCTTTAGCAATTTTAAGTTATAGAAATATTGATGATCGTTCTCGCCGTAGAAAAATTCAATCATTTGTATTTAACTTATTAACCAAATTAATTCTAGGACTCAAAGTAAAAGTAGTAAATTCTGCATTCAAATTACTACCTAAAGAAGTTTATAAAAATATTAATATTACTGCTTGTGGATGGTTAGTCGATGCAAATATTGTATATCATTTGCAACAATTGAAAATTAAATTTATAGAATTACCCGTACCTTTAATCGAGAGAGCTAGAGGAAAATCATCAATTACATTTTTATCTATTTTCTCAATGCTATTAGAATTAATTAATTTCAGACTAAAGACTAAAAAATGAAACAAAAAATTAGATTTAATATTTTAACTAAACTTTTTTTTCCCTTTTTAGCCTTCTGTACCTTCTTAATTATTTATACTTCTACGGCCCATGGATTTACTACAGCCAAAGGATTTGTCGATGAACTTATCTCTCCTGTTACTACAAAGGCCAGAGAACCACTTATCATTGGATCAACTCTAACCTCACTCATATACTTATTTAGAAATAATACCTCTGTTCCTTTGCAAGCAGAGAGTATCAAGCATAAACCTCTAGGGCACACTTCTATTTACGGTGATTACGTCGGGCAATTATTTCCCAATGCTCTCTACTTTGTGGCCGCAGGAGGATATGGGCTCATTGCTAAAAATTCAACAGCAATTGATAACGCCACTCAAATGTTATTTGCTACTCTATATTCTGGAGCAATGGTAAATGTACTAAAATATACTATTCGAGAAAAACGCCCAGACACTGATACTAGAAACTCATTTCCCTCGGGTCATTCAACAACTGCATTTGCTTTTGCTGCCGTAGTTGCTCAAAAACACGCCTGGTATTGGGGAACATTTTCTTATGCTTTGGCCACTTTTGCAAGTTACAGTAGAATCAATGATAATCGTCATTGGCTTCATGATGTGATTGCTGGTGCAACACTGGGTTTAAGCTATGGTTTAGGAATATGTTATTTGCATGATAGTAATGAAGATAAAGATGTAAATAAAAACAAAAATAAAACCGCTATCCCTACAATTTTAATTTTACCAACTTCTGACAATGGAGCAATGATTAGTTACTCCTATAAATTCTGATTCTAATATTGATTCCTGTATTGATTCCTGTAATATTTTAAATTACATTAGTTAAATTAAATTATTAAAATTTTTATTCTTATTATCGGGATAAACTTAATTTATGAAAAAAATTATCTTTAGTTTAAATTTATTTCTGTTCTTATGTTCTTTTTCTACAATAACGATGGCCGCAGATGCAGATAAAATGTCTGAACAACCCTCCGATAAACCTTCAAATAAAGCTGCGCCTATAGAATTTGAAAGGCCAAAGATGTTTGATTTTATCACCAATGTACCATCTACCATGGTCAGTGCTTGGAAAATGTCTTTCAATACTAAACCAGAGACTTTGTGGGTCTGGGGAGGCATAATTAGCTCAACAGTAGTTTTGTATGTATTCGATGAAAAAATTTTAAATGAAGTGGGTAGATGGGGACGCGATCTTGGACTTGGTAACGAAGATAAAACTACCACCGTAGTTAAAAAAAACAACATAAGCATTTTTCGTGGCCCAACAGAGGCCGGTTCCGCAATGTACTTTCTAGGTGATGGTTGGATGCATACATTCATTGGTACTGGATTTCTACTTACTGGTTTAAGCATAAACGACAACCGAGCAATACAAACTGGTAATCAAATCTTTCACGGCATGATTTCTTCAACTATCGTTAATCAAATTTTTAAGAGAAGTTTTGGGAGAGAAAGTCCCTATCGAAAATCAAAAGAGAAGGGTAGTTGGAGAATGTTTCCTAGCTTCTCAACTTATAATAACGATACCTCTAAGTACGATGCCATGCCTACCGGTCATTTGATGGTGACTTCCATGACTTTTACAGTGATTAGTGAAAATTATCCTGATTACCGTTCTTACATTCTACCAATAGGATTTACCTGGTGTACTCTTCTTGGATTGCAGATGGTGAACAATAGAGTTCATTGGATTAGTGATTATCCCCTAGGAATTGCTATGGGATATGTATTTGGAAAAGTTTCTTCCAAATATGGAAGGATTGAAAAGAAAGATAATAAAGATAAGCAGAAAAATTCTTTTATAGAGAGTTGGAATGTCCTTCCTGCTTATTATTCTGAAGGAAATGGCGAAAGGACTTATGGCCTTTTCGCCACATTATCATTCTATTAATTTAAAACTTGAAAAGTTTAAATTAAAATTAGAAGCGTCTTCCGCCTCCGCCGCCTCTACCACCTCTATTGCCACCGCTACTACCGCCACGATCACCACCGCGATCACGACCACCACCCCAACCACCGCCGCTACCAGAGCGGGATTCAGCTGGACGAGCTTCATTAACAGTCATTGGGCGTCCTTCATTTTCAACGCCATTAAATTTTTCAATTGCAGCTTTTGCTTCAGCATCTGAAGACATTTCTACGAAACCAAAACCTTTGCTTCTTCCAGTGTCTCTATCAGTAATTAATTTTACTGATTCAACAGTTCCACACTCTGAAAATGTGTCGATCAAATTTTGATCTGTGATTGAAAATGATAAATTTCCTACGTAAAGTTTCTTACCCATAATACCTCCTTAAGGCCAAGGCGGTCATTAAAGAGGACATGGACACTATGTCCGAGGACTCAATTTAAGACCAAAACTTAAACAAAAATTATACTAGCATTATCTTACGTCTTTGGATAGAATTCTTTTTTTTATTAAAAATACCCGAAACTACCTCTCAGATATGGCCAATTATAGTTAATTTATTTCCAAATATTGTTTCACTCGTAAGGCCAAGCGGTCTTTTTCTTCGACCAACCAACTTGGATATACAATTTGATGAGCATTTCCGTGGCCTGCTAAACGATGAATCACGCAATTAGCGGGCAATCTCTTAATAAAATTTGCAATTAATTGTACTGCTTTTTCTGAAGTAGAAATTAAATCATAATCTTTAACTGCTTTACCTCTATCAGCATTATCAATATCGGCCTCCACAATGGCATTATTATTGTAAATTTCATGAAGTTTTGTCTTTTTCAAAACTGCCAGCAAATGTAATTTCACACCTTTGACATTTAATTCTTTATTTAAATATGAGGCCATATTCATAATATCTTCATAAGTCTCAGTACATGATCCTAAGATCACATGTAGTGCTACATCAAGAAGCGGAAAATGAGTTGTAATCATGTTGTATGCATTTAAAAAATCATTATGGGTCTCTTGTCGATTATAAAAATTTAAAGTCTTATCATAGATTGATTGCATACCTATTTCTATGCAAACATAAGGGAAAATTTTTCTATAACTATCAATTAATTTTAATTTTTCAAAATCAAGAGCATCTGATCTAGTGGAGATGGAAATTCCAACAATATCTTGATGTAAATCTATTGTTTGATCATAAAGATTTTTTAAGATTGCAATGTCAGCATAGGTGTTAGTAAAAGATTGAAAGTGAACAATAAATTTTTTAGGTTTCCCTTTTTGATTGCCCCTAAAATTTATATTATTTAATATTTGTTCTCTGACTGTTGCTTTTTTTTGAGTACGAGAAGAAGAACCAACATCATCGCAAAATGTACAACCACCAACTCCTTTTTTTCCATCTCTATTGGGACAACTTAAATATGTATCTGCGGCAACTTTAAATACTCTTACTCCAAAAAGCTTATGCATATGCTGACTATAAGATATATATTTAATCTTTGCCTCCCATGTTTTTTACCAATGATAGCATTTGTAATGTCTTCACTCAAGTATGAACTCAATCACTTATTTGAATTCACAAATTGAGAAGAGTTCCCTGCTAGCGAATGAATAATTTAGCGAAAAAACTGTAATGCAATCATTCTAATGATTTAATAATCCTTGATTGTCAAAGTAAAATAATCTAACTACAATTTGAAATCTTTCATTTCCAAATTGTAAAGACATTTTATTTTTATTAACTAGTCGCTGGCGCGAAAGCGACAGTGATTAACTATCAAGGAGAATCAAAAATGCGAGTTACTAAAAACTTATTAAATTTATTTTTATTTTTGTTTTTCACTTCTATCCTATCTGTATTTTCAAATGCAGACAATTCGTGGGCCAAATCCATGTCAAAAAATTCTAAACCTTTTGAACAAATTGAACAATCCGAACAAATTGAACAAAAAGTTCAAAGCATTCTATCGTCAATGACATTAGAAGAGAAGGCCGCTCAAATGGTTCAAGCAGAGAGAGCAGCTGTTACTTTAGAAGATCTAAAAAAATATAATATTGGCTCAGTATTAAGTGGTGGTGGATCTGTTCCTACAATAAATCAACCATCTGAATGGAAAAAAATGATCTTTTCATTTCAACAAGCATCCATGTCAAGCAGACTTGGCATTCCTCTTATCTATGGAGCAGATGCAGTTCATGGCCACAATAATGTGGGTGGCGCGGTTATTCTACCTCACAATATTGGATTAGGTGCCGCCAACGATCCTCTTCTTATGAAAGATGTCGCAAAAGTTACAGCTGAAGAGATGCTTGAGACTGGAGTGACTTGGAATTTTGCTCCTTGTGTGGCCGTGGGTAAAGATGCTCGTTGGGGTCGTTATTATGAAAGTTATTCTTCTGATCCATACATTGTAAGCAAATTAGCAATTCCTTTCATTCGTACATTGCAAGAAGATTATGGAATGGCCGTTTCTATTAAGCACTTTGTAGCAGATGGTGCCTCTCAGTGGGGAACTGGCGATAATAATTATCCCATTGATCAAGGTAACTCAATAATTAGTGATGCTGAATTGAGATCAATTCATCTACTTCCATATATAAAGGCCATGCCATATAACCCAAGAACAGTCATGATTTCATTTGGCAGTTTGAATGGAATTAAAAATCATCAAAATGAAAATTTGATTAAAGGAATTCTTAAAGGAGAACTTGCATTTAAAGGTTTTGTTATCTCTGATTGGGAAGGCATTCATCAAATACCAGATAAAACCTATCATCAACAAATCGTTGAAGGTATCAATGCTGGTCTTGATATGTTGATGGAACCATTTAAGTGGAAAGAGGCACTTGAGCATATCGTAAGCGCTGTGAAAAATGGAGAGATAAATGAAACTCGAATAAATGATGCTGTTTCAAGAATTTTAAGAGTGAAATTTGAAATGGATCTTTTTGAATATCCACTAGGCAAACAAAATTCTTTTACTTTTGAATCAAAAAAAGAAAAACATCGTCAAATTGCTAAGCGAGCAGTTAGTGATTCTCTTGTTCTTCTTAAAAATGAAAAAAATGTGTTACCACTTTCAAAAAAGGCAAAAATATTTATAACAGGAAGAGCGGCCAATAATCTGGCCATTCAAAGTGGAGGATGGACCTTAAGTTGGCAGGGTAGTGAAGTGCCAAATTCTCTGTTAGTTGGAAAAACTATTCTTGATGGTTTCAATCAAATTGCTCAAGAAAATAACGGAACAATTATAACTGATTTCTCTAAAGCAAAAGAGAGTGCTGATTTAGATGCAATTGTCATATTAATAGGAGAAAAAAGTTATGCCGAAGGAAAAGGTGATGATGCTTATCTTGGTATTAGCGATGGGCTAGCACTTGCTGAAAACATGGCCACCCTTAATCAAGTAAAAGAATTACAGAGGAAAAAGAAAATTCCAGTAATAACCATAATGATATTTGGAAGACCAAGAATCATTACTGATCAAATAAATGATTGGGATGCTTTAGTTATGGCCTGGTTGCCAGGCACTGAGGGAGACGGAATTGCTGAAGTACTTTATGGAAATAAAAATTTCAAAGGTAAGCTTCCTGTACCTTGGGCAAAAAGTATAAGTAGTTATCCATTAGATTTCAACATTCTATTTCCTAAAGGAAAGAATGATCTTCTTAATACTAAAAAAGGCCAGTTCCTATTTCCAATTGGTGCTGGTTTAAAAATGAATCTATAAAATTTGCAGGAATCCTCTAGAGAAAATTAAAAACAGTTTGCAAAAAAAATCAATTTTTTTATTTTACTAAGAAGATTGTAACAATGGTAAAGATAACTAGTGATTCAACAAACGCAATTGTTAAAATCATAGGAGTAAAAATCTTATCGATAGCGGCAGGGTTTCTTGAAATCCCTTCCAGTGCTTTAGAGGCAATTAATCCTTGACCAACTCCGCCTCCAGCTGCTGCAATACCAACACCTACAACTGCAAATGCGCCCATAAAAGCTTTTTCTGTAACTAAAGTGAATGTACCAGCTGCCGCCGTTGCTGCTGTAGTAGCTGCACCTCCATCAGATGCAAGCGCTGCTGCAATTGAAAGAGTTGCTAAGGCAACCAAAGACAAAATCGAAATAATAATTCTCATTTTCCACACCCTTTTTATCTTAATTGAATATTACAATTATAAAAAATTTAACCGTGCTTATGTTCGTGCTCATGCTTATCTTTATGTCCTTCATGCTCTTCGTGATCATGTCCTTTGGCCATAGAAATGTAGACCATAGTTAATATGCAGAATACAAAACTTTGAACGACACTTACTAATAATCCAAAGGCCAAAAATATCATTGGTACTACATACGGAACCAAAAAGGTGAACACGCCAAGAACCATATGATCACCAAACATATTCCCTCTCAAGCGTACTGCTAATGTAAGAGGACGTACAAAATCTGAAACTAATTCTATGGGAAATAATAATATGGCCGCATACCAAAGTGGTCCCATGAAGTGTTTTAAGTAATTTATTATTCCTTGTTTTTTACAACCATAAACTGTGTAGTATATAAATGAAATCGCACCCAGTGCAAAGGTTGTATTCATATTTGATGATGGTGGAATAAAACCAGGAATGAGTCCAATCAAATTGCTGAATAAAATTATTAAAAATAAAGAAGCAATAAAAGAGAAGTGTTTCGGTCCCTCTTTTTCGCCTATGATAGACTTGCATTGTCCGTATATTATTTCTCCTACCAGCTCAATAAGATTGCCGGGAGTTATTGCCTTATTGGGAATTAAATTTCCATTTTTAGCAGATAATTCCATTCTATAAACTAAACCAAATATCATCATCACAGCAATAACCGCAATAAAAGCTATAACATGTTCAGGCAAACCAATTGGCCCTGTTGCAAGTGAAAAAAATGAAAACTCATTTGCATACAGAGTGTTCACACTCAACATAGTAGAGGATAAAAATAACGACAAGAAACTTGTGAAAAATAAAAATAATACTTTCATATTATCTAGTATACCCTTACGTGTAATAAAATGTATACCCAAACTTAATTCAATATATTTAATTACTATATAATATTATTTAATATTTTTAATCTTAAACATGAAAAAATAATACTAACCTAAAATACTCCATTATTAATTTGATTTATTGAAGACATATGCAAAAAAGTTATTGAGCAAACAATTTTAAGACATTTAAGTGTGCCCAACCATTGGGCATACAATAAGTTTGACACTCTGTTTGCCCAATGGTTCAATGCCTCTGCAATTAATATAAGTTCATAACTAAATAATAAAAAGAAACACGAAGAACGAAGGAATAAATAATGTTTGTCGGTAGAGAACATGAATTAAATCAAATTAATCAACGATTAAAAGATAAATCGAAAGCACAATTAATTGTTATCTATGGTCGAAGGAGAGTCGGCAAGTCCAGATTGATTAATGAGGCCATAAAACATGAAAAAAATATATAGGGCCTTTCTTCAGATTTCATCTAATATTTCGGCATCATCCAAAGTTTTTCTGAAACATAGCGATAGAAAAATTTGGGAGTGAAAAATTTTTGGGCCGGATATTCTTTGTTAGACGATGTAAAAAGTAAAATTAATTATTTATCGGCGTGAATCGTAGGACTTCTTTTCCATCAACAACCACTGTTTCAAGAAACATCTTTTTGGGTCGCACCCACAGCGAATTATCTCCATAAATCTCATGATTATACAAGGCGCGATAAACGACTAGTTCTTCCAAGGTTTCTCTATGATGTGCCACGCCGATAACCTCATAGAAGTTGCCTTTATAATGTTGATACTTACCTGGTTTCATAGAATAAATAATTAATTTTACTTTTTATTTTGTCCAACGTT
>JADGAM010000127.1 GCA_015232015.1 Oligoflexia bacterium
CGTATTGGTGATTATTATTTTCAAGTAATTACTTTGAAAACTTTGCCTGAGATTACTTATGCAACGATGATTGAGCACCTGTTGAAAATGCCTTTTAACTTTTGGTTGTCAGTTAGTATTGAGATGCTTGATCAAAAAAAAGAGATGGATAGATTAAAATTAAAGAGAAGGGTTACTCACTCATTTTCTAATGAAGGAAGTCAGTTAAAAGATTTAGAATCTGAATCGAAAATTGGTCATTTAGAATCACTGATTACTGAGTTGTTAGAGAGTACTGAAAAAATTGTTTCTACAGATGTTACTGTTATTATTTGGAGTAAAGACTGGAGTGAATTGGAGGAAAAATCTTTTGAGGTGCTTAGAAGTTTTAAGGAGCTTGGTCAGAGTGATGGAATTCTAGAAACCTATCCGGCATTTGAGATTTTTGTTAATAGTTGGCCAGGGGCCTCTGCTGGTAAAAATTCAATTAGATCAAACAAAATGAAGAGTAGCAATCTTGCACATTTATTTCCCATCTACTCACATTGGAGTGGAAATGATTTGCCGGTATGTTTGTTTGCTAATCGCTATCGCTCATTAGTTGGAATCGATCCCTTTGATCCTAAACTTCCGAACTGGAATGGTCTGGTAGTGGGTAGCTCAGGAAGTGGGAAAAGTTTTTTCCTGGCGCAAATGATCTTGATGTTCATGGGGCAAAAACCGAAACCAAAAATTGTTTGGATTGATAATGGGGCCTCATCACAAAATTTAGTGGAATGCTTAGAGGGGCAATTCATTGATGTGAATATGGATTCAGGAATTTGTGTTAATCTCTTTGATATGGAAGAAGGAGCAACAGAACCATCTCCCTCAAAAGTAAAATTGATCCTGGCGGTTTTGGAAAATATCTTGAGTGAAAATAAATTTACGGGATTACCAAAATTGGATAAGGCCTACTTAGAGGAGGCCATCTTCAAAGTATATGCTGATATTACTGGTTCTACACCCACTCTTTCTGATTTCAGGGAGGTATTACTTAAGCACGAATCACCAAACTTAAAAAATTATTCTCAAGTGTTGTACTCGTGGACTGGTAAAAGTGCTTACGGAAAAATGTTGGATGGACAAAGTAATGTTTCCTTGGCATCAGATTTAGTGGCGATAGAGTTAAAGGGATTAGATGTTTATCCTGAATTACAAAATGTGTTTTTATTTCTACTCACAGACTTTTTTAAAAGAGAGGCCACAAAAGATCCAAAACAAAAGTATCTGCTAATTTTAGATGAGAGTTGGCGATTATTTGAAACTGAAAGTGGAGCAAACTTTGCAGTAGAGGCGTACAGAACTTTCAGAAAATTTGGGGCCGGGATTTGGTCAATCTCTCAAAATATCTGTGACTTCCTTGGTAAGCCAGAGATCGCAAAAGCTGTATTACAAAATACTCCGAGTAGAATCATTTTAAAGCAAAGAGGGATTGATTGGAAAGAGTTTCAAGAGATTCTTGATCTAAAAGATGTTGAGATTGAGATAATAAAATCTCTTAGACAAGAGAAAGGATCGTATGCAGAACTCTATTATATTCAAGACCAAAACTCTTCAATAGTTATGCTAGAACCAGACCCACTTAGTTACTGGATCTGTACTACTGATCCTCTCGATAAAGTTAAGATTAGTGAGGTAAAGGAATCTAATCCTCATTTGTCGAAGGTGGAAGTGTTTAAGTTGTTAGCTTCCAAAATATAAAAATGTCATTGAATGATAATCAGGAGGTGCTTTATTAGAGTATTATTTTTTGTTTTTACGATTTTAATTGTTTTTATTATTAACCTTATCCCCATAGCAAAATCTTATGCTTTTTTCGATAGCGCGACCCAGATTCCATACTTAGCGCAAATTCTATCAGAAAATATTAAACAGTATCAAAAGCTAAAAAGTATTTTAGAGCAAGGAAAGCATAATGAGGAATTGATTATGACTTTAAATCGCGGATTAGATAATGCTTATGGGTTGTTAAAAACTATGCCTATTAAGGATGAGAAGGTGTTGCAAGAGATTAGGAATTTTGAGAATGCCTATAGAAATATAAAATCCATCTATGGAGATATGAAAAGTAATAGTACTGATAATAAAATGTTTGAACTGCACGATAAAACGGTAGCAGAAAGTATCACTATGGCCAGCAATCTTTCACAATATGCAGTTACTCAAGAGGAGAACTCTAAAAAATTACTTCTCCAAAGTGAAAGTGCAAGTCCCAAGGGAGCGGCCCGTATGAATGTGCAGATCAATTCGCAAATTCTCCATACACTCACTCAATTGCTAAAAATCAATGGGCAATTACTCAAATTACAGAGTGAAATGATGGGCGTAAAGAGTAAAGAGGGCAAGGAAGCGGCAGAACATTATGACAAAATAAAGATCGATATGAAAGGAGGTAACTTAAATCCTAAAAATGATTTTCATCTACCTAAATTACAATAGGTATTTTTTTGAATTTTTCTTTGATCGATCATCAGTTATCGGTCGAACTGTTTCAAGTATTTTATATTTGTTTAGTCTTATTAATATTAATTAATTGCAATTTAAAACTCTAACATAACATTAACCAAAACAAACGAGGTGTATCTATGTATGATTGGATACCAGAGGTCTGTCGCGAGCTAAAAGGGAATATCGATACGCTCTACTGGATATTGCTTGCACCCTTTACCAGTTTTTGCATTCTTCTTGAGTATTTTAAATTTGGAGAGAATAGTCCCGATGTTATTAAAATCATCAAAAGGATGATGATCTCGGTTATTTTATTCATCTCCTTCAATGAGTGTTTGCACATTATCTCCAAATTAACTGAAGGACTCTCTCAAAAGATTGGTGGAATAACCAGTCTACAAATGGTTCTAGATGAGATTAACCAACGTAATAGTCAGATCACCGTAAACTGGGCAAAGTTCAAAGAGTATTTAATTTTTACTCTGAATCTTATCTCGTACATGGTTGCTTATCTTGGAATATTTGTGGCCAATGCTCTCATTCACTTTGTGTGGTCGATATTGTTTATCATCTCACCACTAATAATTTTGATGTATGTGAATGAAAGCACGGCCTATATTACAACAAATTTATATAGGGGAATTCTTACAGTTGCATCATGGAAGGTGTTGTGGTCGCTTTTGGCCGTAATGATTCTAAAATTTATTACGGCCAACAATTTTACTCAAGATGGAGAGGATAATTTTTTAACCGCAATCATGGTGAATTTCTTCATCGGATTTAGCATGCTCTTTATTCCAGTAACGGCAAAATCGATTCTTAGCGATGGACTTGCAAATGTTGGCGAACACTACGCAAAAGTTTCAACTGTAACTTTGACCAAAACATTTAATCGTTTCAGTGAAAAGTTAGTAAGAGGTGGAGTAAACCAAACTAAAAATGCTGGCGGTAAGGCCTTCTCATACTTCAGAGAACGGATAAATCCAAAGAAAAACGAGAAAGATGTAAAGCAAGGTTAAGCATTAAACAAGTAAAAAAAAGCAAGGAGATTTATGAGAAAAATAGTTACCATAATTTCAATTTTAATTTTGGTTTTATTAACATCAATTTTAAGTAGTTGCCATTTCTTAGATGATGATAAGCAAGAGAATCAAACTTCTCCACCTGGCGATTCTAGTAATTCATCTAATTCGAGTACAAATACAACTGAATCGGGATCGGGAAATGGAAGTGGAAGTGAACCGGTAATAGTGGAAACGCCAAACCCTTCACCTATGCCTACTGTTGAAGTGCCAGTGGCGGGGACTGTGACGGTCCCTTTTAAATTCCATTATGCGAATAAGAATTTTGATTTGTATAAGGGGGTATGGTTTGAACCAATAAAGATTGTGATCGATTCAGGGGAATTAAATCAGGTTGCTAAATTTGTATTTGATAAAAACTCACATTTTCCTAGTGGTATTGTTCTTGATTCCAAGTCAGGAATCATCAGTGGAATCGCGAAGATGTTGATCAAAGATGAAAAAATAGTAGTAAATGCCATTGGTAAAAATGATGTCGTATTGGCCAATGCTGAAATTTTACTCAACGTAAAAGAATTGCAGGCCACCAGCATAAGTATCCTTGATGATCATCTTTGTGCTTTAATGGCCGAAAAAGATAAAGACGATGTAGTTAGTAGTATTTTATGTTGGGGAGATTTATCAGCAATAGGTGATTCCATAATGGAACCACACTTCATCTGTACCACTGATCAAAATTATGGACTGATTTTAACCAATGCAAATCAAATTTGTCTTCAAGGTGATAGTGAGATCAAATGCAAAAAATATAACGAAAAAGATTTTCGTTTAATAACGAAGTTTAACGATGCCGAAACAAATGGACTTGCACTAGGAAGCGATCATGCATGCTTGCTTGAAGGACCTAAAACTGTAAGATGCTGGGGAAGTAATCTCTTGGGACAACTTGGACAAGGCCCTATTGCCATTAATAATAGTGCTATCCCAATAGATGTAATGAAATCCAAAGCGAATATGGACACAATCTCGGCCGGTAGTAATCACACATGCACATTAGATGAAGAATACAAAATCTATTGCTGGGGTGATAACAGATTTGGGCAATTGGGAAGTATGGGAATGAAATTTGGTCCTGTTCTAGTACCAAATATTAAGCATGAATCAACTCTCACCGTTAGTTCCAAGGAAAATTATAGCTGCGCCTTAAGTTTCGAAGACAAAATCACTTGTTGGGGTGAGATGTATTTTAGTGGCAGCAAGAAAATATTTCCACCGACTGAATTTAAAATTCCATCAAAAGACACTTACTCCTTTGTATTGGGAAAAGAAGAGGCATGTGTTCACGATAGTAACAATCTCTATTGTTGGGGGAAAAACATTCAGGGAATTGAAAAACGATCATTTGGTAAGATAAATGCCAGTGACATACAAATGGGTAATGGATTTTATTGCCTCAACCGCGGATTGGGACTTAATACAATTTCTTGCTGGGGAAGAAACGATCGAGGGCAATTGGGAGTGGACTTAGAAATTAAGAATTCAGCAATTCCTTTATTTGCTCTTCCCTGGAACGAATTGGAGTAAACAGAATGAAAAAACAAGCAATAATAATAATTTTAAAATGGAGGAATGTTAATGGATATAAATAGTAGTCACAATTCAGAACCACTTCACTTAAATCAGTGGGTGGTTATCAATAGGATTTTAGTCTTTTATAAGTTAATCGCTTTGATTACTGGAATTATCTCTATATTGCTGACGATTCATGTACTTTATCTGTCAGCGCAACCACCAATTGTTATTGAGAGTGGTAAAAGTGGAAACCACATTGTTAAAGCAGATGTCACAAATCCTACAATTACAAAAATTGATTTAGAGGAAGTAACAAAGAATTTTATTCATCTAAGATATGAGTGGTTAGAGATTAATCCAGAACATATTTTAGTAAGTTTAAAACCTTGGGTTACTACTGGCCTCTTGAAGAAAATTGAAAAAGACCTTGATGAGCTTCGGTTGCGTAATAAAAAGGAACATGATGGTGATGGAAGTGAAAAGAATAACGGCAGCAATAGTAGTAATAGTAGCAATAACAGTGGCGACAGTAAGGACGGTGGATCAAAAACAATAAAGCAGCGAGTTCTTGTTAATAGCATTGATGTTACAGAAAAGAGTGTGAAAGCAGAATTTGACAGAATTATTAATATCGAAGGAATGAAGGTTGTATCAACTCTTCAAATAGAGATAGAGATTATTCAAGGCGAGATCACTTATAAAAATCCTTTAAGCCTTTATGTAAATGGAGTAACCGAATATGATAAAGATTAAAACATATCTTACTCACTTGTTTTTAGCGATTGTAGTGGCCATTTTATTTTTTATGTTGATTTGCGATTTTGCTAAATCTGGAACCGTTCGAACAGTTTATCTTGATGATACCAGAATTGAAAATATTTATTTAAAACTTGGGCAAACTACTGTTTTAAATTTTTTAGAAAAATCCAACAAGGTGGCCATTGGAAATAAAAATCATTTCAACGTGGAGTATGTCGGAAATGATGTGACTGTGCAACCACTTCGAATGGTTATGGATAGCAATTTCTTTGTTTATGGAGACTATCACCGTTATGGATTTATTTTAAAAGTTATCAATGATCCAAACTATGATGATCTAGTAAAAGTCAGATGGGATGAGAAAGAGATCGATGTGAAAAGTGAGAAGAGCGAAAAGAGTGAAAAGGTTGCAAAGTCTGGGATAACGATTATGGCCGCAACTCCACCTCCAAAACCGATTCCGGCATTATCACCAATGCCAACGCAATTATCTGTGCCAGTACCAGTGTTGTCTATGCCGACACCTGCGCCAGTACCAGCAACTGCAGAGACCGGATTAGAGGTAACACTACAAAAAGTTATTAGCTTGCAAAGCAAACAATTTATTTTAGTTGATTTGATGATTACTAACTTAAAAGATGTGGTCATTAATCTTAAAGATTTAAAAATTGTTATTCTTGCAAGAGGTGGCAGTCCAAAAGCTATTTTGAAAGAGGTTGTCTTTGAACAGGATCAGCTATCAAAGGCCAACGATATAACTCGGGCCAGATTGATATTATTTCCTAATGGGGATGATGAGATCACCTTGGAGATTACCTATGAAACCACTCTGTTTGCAACATTTAAAAGAACAATCGTAATTAAAAAAGGAGGCAGTTATAAAAATTAATTTGTTTGCCAAATTTAAAAAAAAGTTCAGACAAGTTTATCTTAATCAAGAAGGTGGAAAAGAAAGAATAAAGTCAAAGAGTTTATACTTTACGGGTTTTGCCTTTATGATTGCGTTGATAATTACCGTATTCATAAATCCTACTGAGGATAGAAGTTTTCTTAGAAAAAGTTTTCAACCAATTAAGGCGTCAACGCTTAATTCTAGTGAGCAAGGATCAAATCAAGAGGTAGAAATGAAACTACCTATTCGCAGACTAAGTGAGAAGGAGGTTAGAGAAGAAACTGAAATGGGAGATGTAAATAATTCAAATAAAGTTGATACAAAAATTAAAAGTACTCAAAGGTCAAAACAAAAAACTAAATCACCCTCACAGCGACCTCAAAATGAGGAAACCGCAGTAAGAGAAGAATCGGAAATAAATTACTCTGCTCCAATTGTAATTTATCGAGATGATAAAAATGATCCTAATGCTCCTAAAATTCCCATTGGATCTTCTTTTATGGGAAAGTTACTTACTCCGATTGATACTAGGATCGCAAACACTTTAGTCAGAATTGAATTACCTTATGGGGCCAAAAACAAAGGAGCAATTATTATTCCCAAAGGAACCGTCCTATTTGCTCAAGTGCAATATCCCGATGATAGTGAGCGAGTCTATTTAACAATTAGTAGAGGAGTGACTAAAGATGATACTGAGTTCGACATCAAAGCAGAGGCCTTAAGTAGCGAAGATTTTAATCCGGGTATTGTTGGCGAATATCACAGCAATCTACCTGAACGATTGGCCTCCAACTTTGGATGGAGCATGAGTGGAGCGGCTGCAGAAGTATTACAAGAGAGGCAAGTGATAGGAACCACCGATGGAGCAGTAGTTTTACCTAAGAGTACCGTACAAAATGCTCTACTGGAAGGAACAAAGAGGACTATTAACAATGAGTCTGGGCGGGCGATAGAGGGACTTAATCGCAGAAAAGCTTATGTAACTATTCCCTCTGGAAAACATTTGATTATCACGCTCACTCAAACTTTTATGGCCAACAACCTAGAACAAGGGGGTATTTATTAGTAAGAATCAAACTAAAAATCAAGACCAATTTTCTGAAGCACTCTTTGATGCCATTGTTAAGTTTTTCACATTCTTCTTTAAAGTTTTGTATTATGGATTTAAGAAAATTCCATACAATGATCGACACTTCTGGATAGGACTTGCAATTAATTTAGTGCTGATTCATTTCATTGTAAATTACGAAGCACACCTCTATCTTTGGGATAAATATCTAGCGCATATCCTAACAGTAAAAAAGTTGCTGAAAATTTTTGGATATAATTTATTTGTCCACAAAATGTTTCTGGCCTCATTGTTGATGCTTTTAATCCTGATTATCCATGGTTTTCCGTACTATGCTTTGATGAATAGGTTTCAAAATAGACTCAATCGCGCAGGATTAAGTAACGGTCTAAATTGGAAACCAAAAGTTGCATCCATTAATGAAGAGAGTTTCAATCGGACTAAACTTACGATCTATAATGGCGGTATAGGAATTAATGAGTTTCAAAACAAGAAAGATATTTTTGAAGCATCCTTTGGACGAAAAATTGAAGCAATTACTAGCGATGAGCTATCACCTGAGTACACTGTTATCATGTTTACCAAGAACAACTGGCCTAAGGTTGTGAAGTTTAGCTCTATTTGTAACAACATTAATTTGCATAGAGATCATTTTATTTTAGGCCATACTCTAAAAGGTATTGTCACCCAAGATATAAATGAACTGCCCCACATGTTGATTGCTGGTAGCACTGGTTCGGGAAAATCAATTATGATGAAAGAGGTTTTGGTCTCGCTGATGAAAAGCTCTCCTTATCTGCAAGTGATTTTTTTAGACCTAAAAGCTGGTATTGAAGTCCAAGACTTTAAAAATTATCCCAACGTCTCAATCATCAAAGATATGGAAAGCGCTGTTTATGTTTTAAAGAGGATAAAGACTGAGATGGACCAACGTTTTTCTTATCTTGAACAAAATGGTCATAGAGAGATCGTTTGCGAGCGAGATAAAATGGATAAAATTTTGGTGGTAGTGGATGAGGCCTCAGTTCTTTACATGAGTAATTATGCTAACCAACAGGCGATGAAGCTTTCCCGAATGGCCAGAGAGCTTACTGATTCATTGGCCAAATTGTCGAGGGCCGCGAATATCCATTTGCTGCTTGCAACTCAGAAAGTGACCAAGGAAACCATTGATACTCACATTCAGGAAAATATCAGTGGAAAATTTTGTTTTAAGACCAATACTCTTGCAGGGTCAGTGACAGTGCTAGGTAATGGTGCTGCTTATTCTTTGCCTGATATTCCAGGGCGAGGATTTTGGAGTCATGGACATAAGCTGATTGAAGTGCAAGTTCCTCTGATAACATCAGAAGAGGTGAAGCAATTTGGTGAAAAGCTAGTCGAAGAGTATAAATGTGGCAGTCGTAAAATGCTTCAAGCGAAGATTAATTTGGAACCAAATAGCAACAGCAACGGTGACAGTAACAGTGACAACAATAGTAACAACAACAATCAAAGTAATGGACCTAAAAATTACAAAGTAGAGGATGTATGTATAAAACAAATAGAGAATTAACTTTAGATCAAAGGGATATGGATTTATTTGAATATCTTTTTTCCAACAAAGTGGCCCTACTTCATCAGATCAATCGAGATGTTTTTGGTAATATTCCAAGAGTGAGTATGTATAGGCGACTAAAGCGCTTGGATCAAAATGGATTTCTGGCCAAACAGGTATTTATGTTAAACTCTAAACCATATCAAGCAATCTCACTCTCATTTAATGGTTTCAAAAAATATCTACCCAAAAGCGAAAAAGGTGAGTTGCGAACCCAAATTCATAGCGATTCTATCACTCACGATGTCCAATTGCTGGATATTCAAAATCGCTTTAAACGCTTTGAGATGGTCAAAGAGTATTTTACTGAAAACCAAATCAGATCCAATGCTGACTATGGACGAATAATTTTACGAGACATTTTAGAAGAAATTAACTGCGATGGAGTTGTAAAGATTAAGTACCCCAAATTTGAAAGCTATGTTCCTATCGAATATGAACTTAGTCAGAAAAGCGGTAAGAGATACGCCGATTATCTAATGGAGTATTACCTTAATCCGAAGATATTTATTGTTTTATACATTGCTGGTAGTGAAGAATTACAAAAGAAGTTGCTTGCAATCTCCAAAAGAGTTGGTGAAAAATTTGAACCCAAAATCTTTTTTACCACCTATGACAAGTTTATGGCCGATAGTGAAACAGTCACTTCCACCAATCATGGTGGTCATCAAATGATTTTGAAATAGCTAGCAACATCTAAGCAAACAGGCCTTAGCTTCGAGACAAACGGTCCATAAGTGATTGCAGTTTTACTTTAAAATACCGTGAAACATCTCTGAAATATCGGTGAAACATATGCTTCACTTATGGATTTTTTTAAATCCGTAAAAGCTCAACAATAATCTGTTGATAGCTACTTACTATTTTATATTAATTTTTCTGACTGTATATCCATTGGAGGATTTATGAGATTCATATTTTTACGAATGATTTCGGTAACCTTATTATTCACTTTATTGTTTACTTCTTGCTCTACTATCGAGCGAACTGTATCTCTCGGCGTACTCACTGGTGCTACCACTGGAGGATTAATTGCTCCTAGTTTTGTTCATAAAGATAAAAAGAATGCTCTATTGATAGGAGCGCTTATTGGTTCTGTTGTTGGTGGTATCGGTGGATATATTACCCATAAGAAATTAGAAGAGCGTGATGAGAAGATAAAAAAGGAAATGCTCTTAAACTTAGATAAACATAATTTGAATTCTGGACCCGAATTGCTACAACTTCCTACAGGACCTAAAGCACCATCGGTTTTAAATCCAAAGGTGGAGAGAGTTTGGGTTGAACCAAGGATCGAAGGCAATAAATATCTTGAAGGTTATTTCACTTGGGTAATCATCGATGCGGCCAGATGGAGTGAAAAGAAAAAAGATGAAGAAAACGATAAAGAACAAAAAAAGCAGAAAGAAGGAAAAGCACAAAAAGAACTCAAGGAAAATGACAAAACCAACAACCAAAAGATGGAGGAAATAGTAAATGAACAATCCCATTAAAAGGGTGCGACCTTAATATAATGTGATTTTAAGCTGCTATTGGTAATCCATGATTATCAATTTTTTCCCAAAACTGATCCCACCGTCCAGTAGTATAACTCAAAGATCTTAAACTCAAAACGCCTGCTGCACCATCATCTTTCCACTTCATTCCTGAACGACAAAATCGTTGCTTGATAATAACTTTACATGCGGCCTCAGTTACTCCAGATCCTATTGGTAAATTATCTTCAACATGTTGGGCATATCTCATCCTATTATTTTTATTCTGATTCTTAAAATAGGTTATTGAACTTTTTAATTTCTCCCGATTGTCACCTTTTACTTCTGGCAAATATGATTCCATCTCGTGAATAAGCCTTACAGCGGTCCCTATATTATTTTTTAATTTGTGACAACTTTCATCCAACCATTCTTTTCTCTCTGGAGACTGGCTTTTTTTATTAAAAATTGCATCGGCTGCTTTAGTAAGATATTCAGTTGCATGCCAAAAATCTGTAACTTGATGATCTGTATGCCTTTCTAAAAATTCCCAATTGCATTTGGCTCCATCAGCTACTCCAACAAATTTTAAATTAGGATACCGTCCTTTTACTTTAGTTATTTCGTTCTCAAATTTAGTCATAAATTTTTCTTTTCCATATTCAGGAATTGCTCCCAAATATATTGTATGCATTCGCTCACCTTTACGATCAAAAAATCCTATCGTACCTACCATGGATTCACGATAACCATCATCAACAGTTGGCATAATCGCACCGTCCATACCAAATGAAATACACTTTACAGGTTTCTCCATTTCTGGAAGATCATAAGACCAACTTTCCTCTTTTAATTGGGCCACACTGGCAACGGCATCAGCAACATTTTGTACATAAGACTTGGCTACTTCACGTCCATTACTTATTCTCAGATCCTCCACAACTCTTCCAGAACCATGATCAGAATATTTAAATGAGATAATCTTTGCAAATCTTGGTGTAGATGTGGTTACTATCCTTGCATTATCATCTAACGGACAATACGTTGTTCCACCACTGGAAGTTTGATAAACATGCCTACCGATTACAACTTCTCCATATGGTGTTTGATATGCTTTTGAGACCACTCCTTTGCTTGTAAACTTAATATCACCAATTTTTATAGGCGAACCATCAGTATCAAATCTTTTCAATGCCTCTTCTGATAAAATTACTCCACCTTTATTAAGTGCAGCTTGAATTTTTTCTTCATTTTCAAGCATGGAATTTCCATATTGAACAGTTATTGAAATAGTGATAGCATTTTTATTGCTAGAAATGATTTTGCTCTCCATGATTCCCTCCAATCTGGCAACAATAAATAGTTTTAGTTCAACTATTTTGAGAGAGTATCAAAGAAAAATTGTTTTGTAAAAACAATACATTATATTAAGGTCGCACCCTGTGGGACTGCACCGGTAATGCAAGTAAATTCATCTGAACTTACTATTCATGAGGAATATTATGAAGAATTGACAGAGAGTAAGCTTATCGAACTTATCGATAAGTGGGCGAAGAAGTTAAACGA
>JADGAM010000128.1 GCA_015232015.1 Oligoflexia bacterium
CAAAAATTCAGAGGCACCAACTTGCAAACCCTTCTCTAAACTTTCTGTATCGTTTAGAGTTGTAATAAATACAACAGGAACATCTTGCATACCCTCTAATGCTTTCACTTTTAAACATAATTCAAATCCATTCATTTCATCCATTTCTACATCTAATAAAAAAATATCTGGCATTATTAGCGATGCTTTTTCTAATGCTTCAATTGGACTTGTAAAGCTGTATACTTCATATCTTTCTTTCGAAAGATACTTCTCAAGTACCATAATATTTGTTCTCATATCATCAACTAAGCATATCTTTGGTCTCTTAATTAATTCGTCCACAATTCAACTCCATAATATATGTCAATATATAAATAAAACTTATTTTTAAAAAATAAATTTTTAATATACTTACTATTTATTTACTTTTATTTTACTACTTCCTTATCGGTAATAAAAAAAAATTTCTACAATACTTAAGCTGCTGATTTAAAATTTATTTCCAAAAGTTTTTCTAATTCTGAAGCCTTACCTGTCAAATTTTCTGAAGTAGAGGCCATTTGCTCCACTAACCCCGCATTTTGTTGAGTTGTAGTATCAATATTTGAAACAGCAGTATTAATTTGTTCAATTGCTACGAATTGCTCTTGAATAGAAGCAAGTACTTCATTTATAAGAGCAGACATCTTAGCAATTTCTGCAGATATTTCTTCTAATTTTCCTTTATTTGATTCAGTTAGCATTCCTCCACTCTCAACCTTTTCTAAACTAGTATTAATTAATTTACGAATATCAATGGCCGCAGAAGATGCCCTCTGTGCTAGATCCCTTACCTCTATGGCCACCACTGCAAAACCTTTTCCCTGTTCACCTGCTTTCGCTGCCTCAATCGCAGCATTAATGGCCAAAATATTTGTTTGAAAAGCAATCTCTTCCACTAATTTTAAAATATCTGCTATTTTGCTACTACTATTTGAAATCTCATTCATTGATTCTTGTGTTTTATAGGAAATTTTGACTCCATCATCTACACTTTTAACCGAGCTTTTTGCAAGATCTGCAACCAATCCTAAATTGTGAGTTGTTTGTTTTATTGTTGAAGTGATTTCCTGCATAGTGGAAGCAGTCTCTTCAAGTGAAGATGCCTGTTCAGAATTTCTACTTGAAAGATCAGCATTTCCTTTTGCTATTTCTTGTGAAGAACCATTTACCATTTTACACATTCCTATTATTTGATTTCCAAGCAATTCTAAATTTCTATATATAATTAAAGTTACCGCTGACAAGATAGTTATTGCTATTAAAAATAAAATCAAACTAGTATATATAAATTTTGATAAAGGCTCATAGATTTCATCAAAATAGGACCCAGCTGCAACTATCCAATTTGTTTCTTCTATATATTTAAAATATACAATTTTATCTCTTTCACTATTTTCTCCTGGGTTTTTCCAAGGATAAATTATCTTTCCATTTTTTTTATTAATTATTTCTTGAACAAAAAAATTATTATTTGCATCTTTAACATCATATAGATTTTTGCCTTCAAGTTTTGGGTGTATTACAAGATTACCTTTTAAATCTAAAACATACAAATATCCAGTACGTCCAATAGCATGTTCTAGTAAATCTTTTTTTAAATTATCAATTTGCGGATTTGATATTTTTTGATAAATTGCTGCATGTTTTATAGCAATATGTGCTTTATTAATTTGGGCCATTAAAACTTGCTCAATCAATTCATCAATACTTTTCTTAGTAGAAAAATAATTAACTAACAAAATTGTCATCATCATTAAAATTGCACTAAATGATAAAGCTAAAACTTTATTACTAATCTTTACATTCATCATATTCATTTACATTCTCCTAAGCATATTTTATTTATAACATTTTTTTTAGTTCCTTATCTATCGGTTGAATTACTTATTATTTTAGAAAAAAGATCCTATTAGGAATGGGAACTTAATAACTTCCCATTCCTAAACTATTTAAAATAAAATACGATAAGTTTGTTTGAACACTGACTAAGTTTCCATTCCTAATTTATTAGACAAGGATATTTTATGTCAAAATCTAACAAAACATATAAAAATTCATTAAATAAAAATAAAGAATATAATAACTCTAATATAAATAATGCCAAAATCTTACATCACAACTTTAAAATTAAAGCGGAAAACATAACTGTAAAAAAAAGATCGAAATACTTTCTTAATGATAATTCACCTGTTTATTTTTTAGTCATCATGGCATTTCTATCTTTTTTATTATTTCTCTCAGCTTGTAGTAATAATAAAGAAGTAGTTGGAGTTACTCAAAATCAAAGTTCGGAAACAAAAAACACTGAACATTTTGTAGAAAATGCTTGTTCAGAACGCACAATCATAAAACCCAAAGTAGATTTTTTATTTTTATGGGATAACTCTTCAAGTTTTAATTTCATAAATAGCGACACAAAAAATTCATTAAGAAATACTATAAATCAATTTTCATCACGCTTTGATTATCATGTAGTATTAGCACCATTATTAATTAATGAATCAACTAATACCCAAAATAATCCTCCTCTTTACCTTATGCTTGATAATACTAACGGAGTTAGTCCAAGTATTATTCAAAATAATAATTCTAATGTAAAAATAATTCCAAATGATAATACATCTAAAATTAATAGTTTTAACAATATTACAGGAGTAGCTTCAAACGAACATGGACTAAAAAGAATTACCAATATTATCACTGATACTAATGTCGATAATGGTTTATTTCGTAAAAATGCTTATACTATTGTGGTACTAATTTCTGGTGGTAATGTTAATGATTATCCAAATCTTAATGGTTCAGATGCAACTAAAGCAATTAGAGAAGCAGAAGAACAAAAGTACTATCAATTATTAACTAATTTAAAATTAAAATTATCGAGTGAACAATTTAGATTAATTTCTATTGTACCTCATACTGATAGTTTAGATTACGCTACCTCTTGTCCTAAAGCTGGTATTAAGAAAGGTTCTAGTTACATTAATGTTTCAGAGTTATTATATGCTGATTTAACTTCTTCAGCAAAAGATGCTCAAAGTGATCAAAATAAAGATCACTATGACCTTTGTAAAAATGATTATTCACATATTTTTGATGGATTAAACCAAACTATTCAAGATATCTTAATAAAACATGTTTATAATTTTTGGAGAATTGCTACTACTACAAATAAATCTTTTGATCCGAAAAAAATCACTGTGGTAAAAAATACTGGAGTAGCTTTAGTACAAGATGATGCCAATGGATTTCGTTATATTGGTTATCGTGAAAACCAACCTACTAGAAAATTACCAAGTATAGGAGAAGTACAAACAGGACATTTCATAGAATTGCTAGGTACGGCCGTTGTAACTTATCCTGAATGTTTAAATATCGAAACTCAAGAACCGGCAGATTACTATAATTATGTCGTATTAAATGAAAAACCAAATGTTGATTCTATCGTAATAGAAATTAATGGTAAGAGTATTTCCAAAAGTCAAAGTAACGGTTGGTGGTATGAAGATTACTATACTTCAAAAAATATTAAAGTTGTATCTCCAACTGATTCTACACCTGTTGAACCTGGAGAATATAAATCAGGATATATGATTAGGCTTTATGGAAGTGCAGTTTATACTAACAGTTCAAAATTAAAATATAGTTATAATCGTGCACCCATTGATTAAGAACGGGAGGCCCTTGGAGGCCTTTTGAAACGGCCTATTAGACTTTTATATTTAGCGAGCGATTTAATTGACCATCAGGATCTGTAAAAACTTTCAAAAATCTTTCAATGATAAACCCATTATATCTTTTTAAACAGTTCTGATCTAATAACATTTTCTTAAGTGCATCTGGGGGTCTTATTTGATTATCTACCATATGGCGAACAAATTCATCTGCCAGTCCAACTACTTGTGCTAACTCTAATATTCTTTCATATTTTAGGCCACAAGGAAAACCTTCTCCATTTATTCTTTCATGATGTTGTAGCACAATTTGTTTTACCATTTGAGAAATCGAGGGACAGGCGTTTAAAATATCTACTCCATCTTGACAATGAAGTTTATATCTATTTAATTGCTCTTCATTCATCTTAAAAGGAGACATCTCTCTTATATCTTCTGCTAGCTTGGTACAACCAATATCATGTAAAAGTGCGGCCATCCCTAATGTTTCATTGGTAGTTTTTGAATCCCACTCAAACTGTCTAATTATCATACTGGCAAAGAAAGTAACCAAATATGAGTGAGTGCTAAGCGAATTACTAAAAGAAGAATATTCTCTTAGTAATTTATGAAGATCATTTTTTTTATGGACTATATCATAAATATTATCACAAATGGCCTTACCTTGCTCGATAATTAAAGGTTTTAATCCCTCTTCATAAACAGCATCAATATAAATTTCTGATAATCCCTTAACTAAATTCACTTTAGATTTAGCAGAAACTTTTTTATTAACAATGGCCTTTTCTGCTACAAAATTTTGTAATCTAACAAATTTAGTTCTATCTTCTTTCAAAAAATATAAGTGCTCTACTTTTTTTTCATTCTTATATTTTTCCACTCGTTCTTTATCGAAGGTATCTCCTGAATGCAAAATTTTTATATATTTGCCACTGAGTAATTTTACAAAAACATCAAATTGTACGGCCCTCACAGAAATAAATTCATCAATACTTATTTGAACAAAACGTTCATCGTGTAAATTTGCTTCAGTTTCTTCTGAAACACCTACTCCACTTTCATTTTTAATAATATCCCCAAAATCACGATGCCCCTCAATTGCAATTTGTAAATCTTTAAAAGAAGGTGTTCCAATAAATACATCAAAAACACCTTGTTTCTCTAAGAGATTTTTTTCCAAATTATAATCTTGTAAATTTTGTTCAGCAGGGATTGTAAGAATTACTTTTACACTGGTATGAATTTGACGTACAAACTTTAAAACTTGTGGGCCAGGATGATCTTGAACTGCTAAATCTAAAACAATAGCAAAATATTTTTTATTATACATCATGATCTGTGCATCTTTACCAGTAACACAAGTATCTGTCTCATAACCTACTTTCGTCAAAAAGCTCGCAAGCTCTTTTGCTAAATATAATGCATGATTAATAATTAATATTTTTACTGCCATTTTTTTTTATACCTGATTAATAACCTATTTAATAACCTATTAATAACCTGATTAATATAAATTAATCTAACGAATAATTTTAAATACCTCTATCATAGCATTAATAATAAATTGAACTGCTAATGAACAAAGTATAATTCCCATTATTCTATCTAAAACGTTAAGACCAGTCTGACCAAAAATCTTAGTTAAGGTATAAGAAAATCTCATTGCAAATCCAGCTAATAAATAAGAAATAATCAATGCTAAAAAAATTACCAGATAATTGATCCAATTATCGTAACGAGAAGCAAACATAATTGTAGTAGCAATAGTTCCCGGACCAGCAAGCATAGGGATTGCCAACGGAAAAACAGATACATCATTTAAGGCCATTGCCTCTTCTTTTTCCTCTGGGGAGCTTTTACTTCTACTCGGCCTCGCATAAATCATTTCAAGGCCTACTAAAAATAAAAGTATTCCTCCTGCAATATAGAGCGAACTGGCACTAATTTGAAGATATTTAAACAATAGTTTTCCGGCCAATAAAAAGAAAACAGAAACAATAGTAGCGATAATTATTGATCTTAAAATTATTTGATTATGTTTATTCTTGGGAAATCTTCCTGCAATAGGAAGATATACTGGTACCAGGCCTATAGGATCAACAATAGTTATCATGGTGATCAATACTGTTAAAATATATTCAAGGCCAAAACCAAAACTAAAACCAAAACCAACTTCACTCATAATAAATAAACCTTAATCATACTAACTATCCAACTAACAATTAAATAAATACTAATGTTACCAACCACTCCCATAATTCCACTCATAATACTGTTTGTTTTTGGAATGATTTCTTTTTCTAAATATGAATTATACTTCATATAATAAAATGTATTGGCCGTAGAAGCAAGATAATAGCAAACAGGAAGTCCCACTAGTATCGCTACGGGTGCTATTTCTAGGGTAAAAGTTAAAGCAATAAATGCATGTAAAGGCAATGTCCACTTTGCCCATATTTCCCACATACCTTTATAAGCATACCAATATGAGCTAGCAAAAAACACCCACATATTAAAATAATATCCATCTCTTTCTATCAATGGGAAAATTTCTTGTTCATAATATAAGTCCACATGCAACGCCTGCATGACTTCATTTTTATCGATATACTCATCATTTTTAATTAGAGTAAGATGTGGTAAATTTTTATTATTGACTCGAACAAAATCATTTTTATCAAAATTTTTAATAAAGCTTCTTTTACTAATTTTCTTTTTTACTAAATTACTCATTCTTTCCCCCTATTTTTATAAAATAATATCGGTCAGGTACAAGAGATCCTTGAAAGTATTTATATGAAAAAATTTATAAATTTATAAATTTATAAGAGATATTTATATGAAAAATTTATATAAAAACACATATGCGGCCAACGACTATGATTATTTTTTATTTGGTCGAAAAACTCCTGCTAAATTAATCCCAAGCATTCCTGAATCATAACTTCGCTTGTCTACTAAGGCAAAAGAGGAGATCATTTGAGGAGTAAACAATTTTACTGATCTTATATGATCAAGCTTCTCTGAAATTTTTTCTAAGTGCTCATCCGAAGTCATCCAATCCAAATTATCTAACGTTATAAGATTTATTGGATATGTATAACCTCGTAATGTTTTTTCTGCCTCAATATTATAAAAATCTTCAAAATAGGATAAAACAAGCTCTCTCAGATTACGAAAGATTGGTTCACGATATCTTAGACCAGCATAATTTGATTTTGCAATGGCCCCCCAATAATTTCCTTTTTTAAATAAGGCCAATAAATGATCATCATCTCTTTCAGAAAGAATATCGATAATTATAGGAGGATAACCATTAGTTCGAAGGGCGGCAGAAGCAAAAAGTGCTCCATCAAAACAATGTGCTTTTTGAATAAGCATTACACTTCTAGGAGAGCGATATATTGGATCAGGACTATAAGGAATCGAATCTAAATATTGTTGTATTTTAAGAGGAGTATTTAATTTTAAAAAAATTGAGCGTTCCTTAGATGTCCAGGGGAGTGAAGAAACCAATTTAGATGATTTTCTTGTTTTATTTTTCATATTTTAAATATCGTTAAAATTATGAAAAAACTTTAAAATTTTTTTGTTAACTTTTTTTTGTTAACTTCTTTTGTTAACCGTGGATTAATTTTTTGTTTAATTTTTTGTCGATTATCGTTCTATGATTTTTGTATTGGCAGGAATAATAAATTCAAAATCTTTTTCGCTGAAGGTAACGTTTTCTTCGATGTTTTTAAAAGTAAGTCTTACTTTTTTTTCATCTGGGTAAGTTAACTCAATTCCACCAATTGAGTTAAATTGAATATTTTTTAGGTTAATTTCATTTTTATCATAATCCTTAGGAAAAATCTTAGCACTTTTAACTCCAATTTCATTAACAGTTTTACCTTTAAAAACAATTTCTATAAAAGTCTCTTTTTGTTTTTTGGATTCTTTAACATCAAAACGTTTATTAGATTTTAATCCAACACTCATTGTATCAAAAAACTTTACAATATTTAATTTATCTGAAGATTGAATAGTTACTTGTCCTTTTTCAGTTTCATCAAATGGAGGATTGTAATACCAACTTTTTTTTGAATTACATACAAAAGTAGAACGATCACTATTGGGTTCTAATATCTCTAAGCGTATTCGGCCTGGATACATATAGGAAAATATGCCATTACCAGAACGTAATTTTCCGTTTAATGAGCTAGAAAAACTTTGTTCAAATTGTGCTTTAAAAGATTTGGGAATAAATGTTTTTTGTAATTTTTGTTCTTCAATATCTTTTTTAACATCTTTTTTCTGGGCCAATTTTTTCTCCGCAAAAACATTTTGAGAGGAAAAAATCATCAAAATCATCAGCAGTAGATTAATGTAAGGTAACCGAAACTGCTTTAGATACTCCAGGTTCTTGCATAGTGATTCCATATAAAACATCATTTAACTCCATTGTTCTTTTGTTATGAGTGATAATAATAAACTGAGATTCTCCACTCATTTCTTTTAGTAGCTCATTAAAGCGGACAATATTTGCATCGTCAAGAGGAGCATCTACCTCATCCAACAAACAAAATGGCGCCGGTCTCACTAAGAAGGTTGAAAAGATTAAACCAACGGCGGTCATCGCTTTTTCACCTCCTGACATTAGATTAATATTTTGCATTTTCTTACCAGGAGGTCTGGCCACCACTTCAACTCCCGCCTCTGCATCAACAAATTGCCCTATCAATTCTAAGTGCGCCTCTCCTCCAGCAAAAAGGATAGGAAAAACCTTCATAAAACGTTCATTTACCTCTTGGAATGCTTCTCTAAATTTCAATTTAGATTTTTCATCAATAAATAAAATTGCCTTTTGTAAATCTTCCATTGAATGTTTTAATTCTGTTTCTTGAGCACAAAGAAAATCATAGCGTTTTTGTTGGCGCTCATATTCTTCTATGGCCATCCAATTTATTTCCCCCAGATCGTTAAGCGCCAATTGTAATTCGCGTAATTTTTCTTTAGCGTCTTTTAAATCTTCGCCATATTTTCTTATAAATTGATAATTCTCCTCTGTAATTGCCACCAAATTAACTAATCCTACTCCCGCAGTTTCAGTAGCGGTTGCAGCAGCAATTGTTTCTTCTTCGCGATAAAAAACCTTTGTCATCTCTTTTAAATTATAAAAATCATAGCGACTATCGCTATATTCTAGATCTAATTCTTTAGCGACTATTCTCCTTAAATTAACTCTATATTTTTCAAAAATATTTCGTACACATTGTTCTTCTTCATTGTAGGCACTATCTATTCTTGTTTTGGTCAATAAAATTTCTCTATCCAAACGATTGATCTTTCTTTCTACACTCTTTAAACCTTTTTCTTTTTCCTCTAATTCATTAAATAGATTATTAAGTTTGGTCTTCGCCACATTTAAACTTTTTTCATTTTCTTTTAGAATCTTTGCTAGATCAATATTAGTAACTTTTAACTCTTCAATTTGCAGCAAGGCCACTTCGATATCATGCTGATAATCACTAATTAATTTTTGATTTGATTCGCTTCTGGCATTTAGTTTTTGTATTTGAGTTTTAATATCTTCCACTTGCATATCTAGGGCCTCAAAGCGTAATTTCTCACTCTTAACCTTTGCTTCCCTTTTTATATATTCTTCTTTACTCTCTTGATAACGATCTTTGAGTATGGTTACTTCTTCATCTAATCGATCAAAGATATCCTCTTTATCATCCAATTTTTCCTTTATAGATTTTATTTCATTATAAATTTTTTCTTGTAATTCAATAAACTGAAGTTTGTTTTGTGATATCAACTGAACTTTCTTCTTCAACTCATCTAACTTAGGTCCTTCTCCTTTTATTTGGCCGATCAAATTTTTATATTCTGACTCTCTTACTACTACTTTGGTTTTTATCTCTGCAAATTCTGCTTGGTTTTTTTTAAGCATTTCTTGTTTTAATTGAAGATTTTCTTTTAGCTCCAATAAAATTTTATCTAAACCTTGCAACTCATTTTTAAAATTTACTTCTTGCTCTGATAAGCGAGTAATCTCATTATTGCGATAAATTATTCCATGATTTGATTTTTGTTGTCCTTGTTGATTTTCTTGAGCAGCTTTCACATGGTAAACTAAAAATTCACCAAAATTATAGACTATCTTTGAACCATCTAGTGTGGCCATTGCTATAAAATCCCACTCTCCGCCACCACCACTATACAGATCTAGATTAAAATTTTCTACTAAATATAATTTTTCAAAAATATTATGTAAATTATCTTTAATTTTTGTAGGCTGATCCTTATCCTTATCCTTAATGGTAACAATATCACTTAACTTAAAAACTTCTCCATTTGTATAATCAGAAATTTTTACTTTTACTGTTGAATTACTATCAATAATATTAATATTCTTATTTCTGGTTAATATAACTTTAGCAAATTGATTATAATTAAAAATATCCTGCTTTTCTGGCCCAACAAATAAGAGTGCCTCTAACCAATCCGAGAGTAAATTTTGCACACCAACGCTATATTTATCATCACATTCTATATAATTTCCCCAAATAGAATAGTTATTACCAGCTACTGATTCTAAAAATGATTTTAAATTTTGAATCTCCTCTTCACTTCTTCCTGCTCCGGCAGCATCTTCAAGATTTGCATTTAATTCCTTAAGAGAATTTAATCGCGATTCGATTGCTACCAATTCTTTATTCTTATTATTAAAATCACTATTAATTTTTGTTTGGTCTTTTTGTAAATTACCAACTTCTAACTCTAGTTCCTTAATTTTAGTTTCATATTCATCAAATAAAACTTTCTTATCTTTAATCTCATCTTGCAGATGAGTTAATTCATCACTCTTACGATTAAAATCTCTTTCCCCACTTTCAATTGCTTCCGATAGATCTTGTTGTTTATTTAATATTTCTTCAATTCTAGAGTTATTTTTTAATTCTTCTCTCTCTAACTCTTGATGGCGTGCTTTACTTGCTTTAATCTCACTTTGCAATGAATCTCTTTCATCTGCTTTCACCTCTAATTCATCTTGCAATAAAGTAACCTTCTCTTCTAATCTTAAAATCTCTTCTTCATCCCCTTCCGCACTTCCAATTTCTGTTAACTCTTTTTCCAATCTTACGAGTAATTCATTTCTTTCAATCAACTCTTTGGCCAGATCTTCATTCTCATTTTTTCTCTCATCTATTAATTCATATTTCTCATCGGTGTTCATTTGTAAATAATTCAAACGCTCCTCTTTAGTTGTCAACTCTTTAGCAACATTGTTGTAGCGTCTTTGCTCTTCTTCCACTTCAAAATTAATTTCATCTTTTACTACTTTTATCTGTTGTAATCCCAATTCAAAAACATCACGTTCACCCTTATGAACTTCAATTTGCTGATTTTTTTCTGTAAAATCTTTTTGATCAGCGATGTATTGTTTTAATAACTCCATTTCACGATGGGAATAGACTATAAGTTCATTATTTCTCAAGCGCTCTTTAATTCTTTTGGCCTTTAATGCTTTATCAGCTTGTATCTCTAGAACTTTTAGTTGCTTATGAACTTCCGTATTTAAATCCTTAAGCCTTCCCAAATTTTGTTCTGTATGTTCAATCTTTTTTAAAGATTCTTTTTTTCTTAATTTAAATTTTGTAATTCCTGCCACCTCTTCAATCATCACGCGCTTCTCTTGAGGATTTGCTATTATCAAGCGGTTAATTTCACCTTGAGCAATTATTGAATATGATTTGGCACCAACACCAGTGTCCATGAAAACTTCTTGAATATCTTTTAGTCTGCAAGGAAAGTTATTGATTCGATACTCAGTCTCGCCACTTCTATAAAGTTTGCGCGTAAGTTGAATCTCAGGAGGATTACAAACCTTATCTCCAATATGGATATGCCTATTATTTACATTATCAATTACCAATGAAACTTCTGCAAATGCCCCAGGAGCATACTGTGCTGATCCAGAAAAAATCACATCCTTCATAGAAGAGCCGCGTAAGTGTTTAGCAGATTGCTCACCCATAACCCAAAACAGAGCATCAACTACATTTGATTTGCCGCAACCATTGGGCCCTACAATACCAGTTATCCCGTGATCAAAGTGAATTACAGTTTTATCTTTGAATGATTTAAAACCTTGAACAACTAATTTTTTTAGTTTCACCCTTTTATCTCCAATTCTCCCATATATTTTATTTTAAAATCTACAGACATTTTACAAAACACAGTTGTTTATGTAAACCCAACTATTATGAGTGAATCAAAACTAAAATTACAACTAAAACTAAGTCCCCAGCAAAAATTTAATAACATTAAAGATCAAACTCTCTATAAGTATCTTAATGACCAAAGTGACAAAGATCTTATTGAAAATTTAGCATGCAGATATTATTTTTCACTCCAA
>JADGAM010000129.1 GCA_015232015.1 Oligoflexia bacterium
AAAAGATTGGAACTCATGAACTTCTTAGGGATCAGCCGTTACAATTCTTTTTTTAATATGAGCACATTGACAACCATAAAAGATTACGCTGGCATAGCTGCTGATTTAGAGGCCACCATTCGTGCAGGGAAAATGCCTTCCCCAGAAAAATTATGGCAATTACAGGCCAAGTTGAATGCAAAATTGCCAGAAAATTTAAAAATCCCAGAGGTGCCTAATATTCCTTCACCAGTCCTGCCTCATAGGAACGATCTTAATCTTCTTAAAAAGAAGAATTGGAATGGTGTGAACATCGGGGATAAAGATATTGCCTCCATTTATTCGAATGCATGGTTTGAAGTAAGAGCTTCAGAAATCAGAGCAAATGATCCTAGCGCTGTTTCCGGAGCAGAACTCGATGCCAGAGGAGAAGGAAAGGGAGGTGCCTACGTATTTGCAAGAGAAATTAATGTTGTTTATGGAAATGCTCAGTTTTCTGCTAAACCAACCGCCATTAAAGGTTCCATGGTACTTAAAATTCTTGGCGAAGACGTGTGGCCCAAACCTCCTCTAGCTATAGACAAAGAGTTTTCGGCCGGAGATCAAAAAGCATTCCGATACGATGATAAGCTTACTTTAGAAAGAGAATTTTTTGTTGGACCAGTTCCTGTTATAGTAAAAGGGTCACTCAGTTATGGCGCTTATTTTGGTTATGAGTATGGAATCACCTTCGTAAGCATAACTGGCAGAATTATTCCTGGTTGTTATCTGAGGGCGGAAATGAGTGCTGGAGTCGGTGTTCGGGCCATATCATTTGGTGTAAATGGAGCAATTAATATTATTGATCTCTCTTTACCCGTTGCAGGTTCGGCCTCTTTGGCATTCGATAAAACTTTTGTTCCCTATTTACACCTGTCAATCGATTCAACTTTCCAATATAGTTATTTGGATGGATATGTGGCCGGCTATATAGATTATCCTTGGTTTGATTGTAGAGCATGGCCGCCTAAATGCTGGTGGAAAACCAATCGAGTAGAAAAAGAACTTTTCAAATGGAGTGGAGAGCGTGGTTCTCGAAAAATTATGAGTTGGGGTATGGATCTTAATCCTTTTGGTGCTAAAATGCAGGGAGATATTGTTGACCAAATCGACAACCAAGAACTAAGCAAATTAAAGGAAGAAGCAGATTTACATCTTCGCCAACAAGAAATGTTTAATGCTGAGGCCGAGGTCAACAAGAAGGAGAAAGCTATTGCAAACGCAATTATTGCTGATATGGATTCTTCCAGTAGCAAACAGATTGATCCTCAATACATAACAGAGCTTAACAACTCTTTAGAGGAAATGCGAATAGCATACTTAAATAAATTGAAAGAACTCTCGGAAAATTAAAGCATAAATTATTTAAAGGATGATGATATGAAATTTTTTAGACCAACAATTATAGTTCCAATTATTTTAGCTTTATTTCTGGTGGCCAGTATTTTTGTTTGTAGCAATTACAAGATATATTTGCAGTCATTAGTGAGAGAAGCACCAAAGCTAAATCTCAACTGGCAAGTGGGCGAACAAAAAACCTATGATTTTAAGTTAAATTCACAAGGAAAGAGTAAGTTGAACTCTTTAAATGATATCTTAACTAAGAGGCAAAACACTCCTAGCTCCTGGATAGAGTTTAGCGTAGAATTCATCGGCAAAATGATTTTAACCACAACTAATTTTAATGAAAAGAATCAAACATACACTGTCAGATTAACTTTTAAAGATGTTTCGATTAAGGGCATCTTTGATCATAAATCATTAATAAACGATTTCAAGGCATCTGACTTTGAACTAAGTACGATTGCTTTTACCATTCATCAAAGTGGTTATGTTTCAAACATTTTTTTTCCTATTAATTTTTCTACTGTGGCCCGTAATCAGATTAGAATACTCTTGTCTCATTTTAATTTCTATTTTCCCGATAAAGCTCAGTACAAATGGGGTAAACAAGAGTCTTTATTAACTGAGAAGTATAATGTTGGTTTAGAAATTCTTCATGCTGATTCCGATGAACGCATTCTCTCTAAAAAATACCTCAGTATTGGCGGTGAAGAGAGCAAGTATAAAGTTTCTGGAGAAGCTAAAATTCATTTAAAGGCCAAAACACTTGCTGTTAGCAAAGTATATGCTCATAAGCATAGCGAGGTCTTCTTAGATAGAGTACTGCTTTCAGAAGAAGAGGATGTGACGAAAATAGAAGAGACGAGCAGTATTCTCATATCAAAGCAGGATCTTGACCAACAGATAGGTCAGATTAATACCTTGTTAAAAGCTACAATTGCCTCTAATTTTGATTCCAAACAAGATATACAAGATTTAACAAAGCAAGAATGGAAAAAATTAATCAATCAAATATCTTTTGAAGATTTGTTAAAGCAAGTTCGTGAGAGTAAGAAAATTGATTTTGCTTCTATCAAAACATTGGAAGCTTATATCAACTTAAAACCTGAAACCACACAAGAGATGGGAAAAGAGCTACAGCAATTGAACGAAAATGACGAAGGTTTTTATTTGCTGGCCATGACTCTGTCAGCTGCTGGAACGAAAGTATCACAGGAGGAATTAATACAAGCAATTAAAACTCATTTGGAATCTAATCCCAAATATACTTCAAGATTAATCGTTTACCTGGGAAAGTCAAAGGACCCAAGCAATGAATCGGAAGAGTATTTAAGAAATTTAGCGGATACAGATCCAAGGGAAGAAATTTCTGGTATGGCCAGAACCTCTATCGGAATACTTGCTGGCCATATTAAAGAAACTGATAGACCTCGTGCCTTGAAGATATTAAATGAGACCTCTAGGCATTTGAGTGAATCAAATAATTTGCGTGATCAAGATTTACTATTAAGAACCATTGGCAATATTGGTCTTGAAGAGCAAATAGATATTATAAAACCGGCACTCCTCTCAACTGATCTTTCGATTCGTTATTCTGCCACTAGCGCCCTACGCTTTGTTAATTCTGAACAAGCATGGAATTTATTGTTCGAAAAAGGTGCAAAAGATGATGATGAATTCCTGCGATCTACTGCCATCGAGTCTTTACGATCTACTCCCCCAGATCCAGAGAAATTTAATTATCTCAGAAAACGTTTAAGACAAGAGAAATCTGTTAAGGTACTAAAAGAGATTATTATAGGAATTTATTATCACTCAAATCAAAATAATGAGGCAAAAAAGTTATTATTTGATTATAAAGAAAAAACTGGAAGCACCGAACTTGCAACATTAATTGATAATTTTCAAACTGATGTTTAGGACCCGTCAAAAAATAATTATCTTGGAGTACCATCTGGAAGTATCCATATAAAATATTTGCTAATTTAATCAATAATATAGTAAACTGTATTAGCACTATAGCACACTTGAGTTATTAACTATAATTTTTATAGGATCATAAAGCATGCTTTTAAAATACTTTCTTTTTCACTCTGTTTTATTAATTGCTTTATTGATGTTAAATGGATGCACAGGTCTTGATAACCATAATCCTTCGAGTATTGATGAAAATTCTATAAATACCAAAGGAATAGAGATAGCTGATCCCGAGCCATTAGAAATCAAAAAACAACAACAAAAGGGCAATTTAAATATCAAGCATCACCTATTAATTTTACAAATTAATTACCTCCCTGATTTACATCAAAAAATGAAAGATATCCAAAATGATAATACAGCTCTTTTAGTAGTTGAGTTGTATTCCTCTTCAGCTAATAAAAATAAGGAACTTCTTACTAAGAAAAGTATTCCACTAAAAACCATCTCTGCTTGGCCAGCTCAGGTAAATATCAATATAGATAGGTTAGATAGACTAAATAAACCAGACGGACTAGGCCGACTAGAATCTACAGTCAAAGATATTCAAATTAGTAAGGATGAAAAAGATTATTATATTAAGGCATTGGTATTAAATTCCTCATCATCAATTTGGGGAGATTTAAATTTTAAATTAGATAATAAAAATAATAATAATAATAATAATAATAAAGTGCCCTTGAAATTAATGATGGATAAACTGTTGAATATGGAGACAAAATAAATGAACGATCAACCGTCAAACAAATCATATTCCAGCACTATTCGCAATATAAATATTAGCGAAAAACAACTTAAAGGTTTGTTTTTAAATATCCTTTTGGTTGAGGATGAAAAACTTCATTATATCTCACTTGAAGACAAGATTAAAAAACATTTGGTACTTTTAGATGTTCCATTCAAGATTGATATTGCTTCAACCGCAGAACTGGCCAGCAAATATCTTGATCAAAATAAATATGAACTTGTTTTTTTTGACATTGATCTAGAAGGTGAACCTGTGGGACTTACTCTATTAAAGAAATATTCCTCTTTAATTATATATCCCGTAGTACTCACTTCCCATGAATCAGAGAAATTCATTAAAACCGCTAATGAAAATGGATGTCGAGACTATCTTTTAAAACCATTTCGAGAAAAAAATGTTCCCTTCCTGATGAATAGATTTTTTACTTATTTAAATGAAGAAAATGATCGTAAATTAATTCTTTCTCGTTATCTTACTCAAGATCAAACTACCATAAAGCAACTTATGCAGATTCCAAATTTACGAGTCAATCTTAACCCTATATACATTATAGGTCCCACTGGTAGCGGTAAACAAGTTGTTGCTGAAATCATCCATGAAATGCTAATTGGAAGTAAAGGTAAGTTTGTTGAATTAAATTGTTCATCAATTACTGAAACATTAGCAGAATCTACATTTTTTGGTCATAAAAAAGGTGCTTTTACTAATGCCTCCAGTGATAAGAAAGGATTATTTGAGATGGCCAATGGAGGAACTTTGTTCCTCGATGAAATTGGCAAAATGCCTCTCAGTTTACAGGATTATCTTTTAAAAGTGATAGAACAAAAAAAATTTCGACCTGTGGGAAGTGAGACGGACATAAAAACAGAATTTATTCTTATCACTGCCGGATGTGAGGAATTGGATCAGTTAATAAAGGATGGTAAATTCAGGCCAGATTTAAAAGAGAGACTTACTGGAACAGTTATAAGACTACCACCTCTTAGCGAGAGAACGAAAGATATCCCTTTTTTACTACAGCAATTTATAAGAAATCATCCTAGTGGACGTCTTATTTCAATATCTGAACAAGCAATGGAATTTTTAAAAGTATACTGGTGGCCGGGAAATGTACGTGAGCTAAAACTTCTTGTTGATCGTTGGCAAGCACAAGGAATTAATTTACTTTCAATTGAAAACATAAAAGAATTAAAATCCAAAGAACTTTCTGACCAATTTTCCTATATAAATAAGGATTTATTTAATGATATTTATACTTATGGTCTGGAAGAGATTTTAGAAAAAATTAGTCATGCAACAATTAATCATGTGTTTTTGCAAAATAATATGAAAGCTAGAACTACGATGAATAAATTGAAAATCAGCTCTAGAAAATTCTACAAATATTTGGAAAAAACGGGTGGTATAGATGAGTCGGAAGATAATTCAGAATGATGATAAAAATAAATCAGAGGATTGCAAATCATCTGATTGTGAAAGTACAGCTACAGATCTTATCCATATAAGCAAAGATGAAAAGATCAGACATGAAATAAAAAGTGCTCTGGGGGCCATAGAAATGGCCGTTTCAGTAATAAGAGACAATTATGATAATAAAAATTTTTCCTTCGAAATTCTTGATGAAATAGAAAAAAAATGCCAGACAACTTTGGTTAAGATAGATAAACTGTCAAATAGTCTTGGTGCTTCCGTATTCAAATGAAAACAAATGGCCTTCATTTGAAATAAATCGATATTTTTTCAAATGATAGTTCTTAGTCAGTGTTCAAAAATAAATTGAATACCTCCTTAATAATTTCAATCACAAAAATTTTGTTCAATTTATTTTACTCGGGCCCTAGTTGGCATCATAGTTGCTCTAATATGTTTAAAGGGAATGATAAAAACGGAGAAAATAATGAGTGAAAACAAAATATATCATTTGCAAAAACTAGAAGATTTTTATTTGCAAGAGCTTTCCCCTTTAAAAAGGGCGGTGTTAGAGCTTTGTTGTGCTGAAGGTGAAATAACAATTCCATTAGCATTGTCAGGAATAGATATCGTTGGCGTTGAAAAAGATAATGATAAACTAGGTATCGCTAAATTAAAATCAGCAGAAGAAAAAATTAATATTCCCTTTATTCAAGCTGATATTCTTGATTTTGATTTTGGAAAAAAATTTTCTACAATAATTTTACATATTGATAATATTCATACCATCCAAAATAAAAGATCTTTGTTTTCTTTAATGGCCAATGTTAAAAAATTTTTAAATACTATAAAAAATAATTTGGAAGTGGATGGGCAATTTATTGTAGATATGTATTCAAATTTTAATCCCTTTAACAATTGTTCAGAGCTTAGATTAAAAAATAAAAAAATATTAATCATTCCAAATAGTATTAACGATGCCCACCTTTCGGATTTGCACCTTTCCATGGATTCTCATATTTCTTCTCATAACAAATATAAAGTATATACCTATGAAGTCCTCAGAAAAGGTATTATTTCAATAAATTAATTCCAGGGAGGTTTCTTTCCTTGTATTTTTTTGATCCAGTAAACTTGGTCAAAAGTAGAATAGTCATGAGCAGTACAAAGATATATTTCTCTAAATCCTTTGTCGAAAATTTTTTTTGCTACTAAAACACCATCTTTATGGTCATGTTCATTACTGTCTTCCTTGCTTTCTTTCTGACTTTCTTCATTCTCCAGATTATAGTCAATACATATAATTACATCTCTTGAAAAAGAATTAATTTTTAAAAAAAAGTCTTTGAAGTTTTGAAAACATTCTAGAGAAACAGCTTTTTTTCGTGCCTCGTTAATCCAATGTAGTCTAACTAACTTGTCGTCATCTATAAGAACATATTTATGTTCTTTGATTGTTAATGAATTTACATCTTCATCTTTTTCATGTTTGTTTTTTTGCAACTTATTTTGTTGATTTATTAGTTGATTAATTTCTACCTTAGGAAATGTTATAGTTATTCTAGTTCCACTACTACAAGAATGTATTTCTCTGTTATCAATTTTGTACGTTGTTTGAATTGATTGATAGAAAATATCTCCACCCCAACTATTAATATTCTTTTTAGCATAGTATACACCAAGTCCGTTTCCATTTTCTTTACCGTATGTAAATCCTTTTTGTCCTATTTTTTGTAATACATCTGCAGGAATTCCCCTACCATTATCCTCGATTTGAATAACAATATTATTAATACCATCCATAAAGGTTATGTTTATCCACTTGCGGGAATTTATTTCTTTCTCAGCTAAGGAGTTGATGGAATTATTTGAAGTTGAAATTAGGTCCATGGCCTCTATAGAATTATTAATTAGATTTGATAAAATATTTTTTAATTCCATTTGATTGCAATATATGTACAAACAATTGCTATGAAAATTTTTAAAAACATTAATATCTAATGCTTTATTTTGCTTTATAATCTCTTGATATTGAACTTCTTTTTCCTTCAAGACCTCCTCGAATATATTTAGCAAATTGTAAATATTGAGATTAGGAACATGGTTATGTTCAGGATCAATAATATCATTGGCATTAGCATTAGCATTAGTATTAGAGACAGAGTCAGCATCAGAAGTATGAGTAGAATAAGAATCTTTTTGTATTAATTTTCTATGTGTATGTAAAAGTTCTTTGGTCATCGATTTTATTCGCTCTAATGCACCTTGAACGATGTTGTTACCATCATTGAAGTCATTACTATCTTCGATGAAGGCTAAGCTAGAAACATCAAAATTGCTCTTTGATGATATATTATTATTATTATTATTATTATTTAAAGCGATATTTTCTATGATTGCCAGAGGAGAATTAATATCATGGGCCAGTTTGTGTGCTAATTTGGCCATAATTATTTTTTCTTCATATTTAATGGCCTCAAGGTCGATTGACCTAAATTCATCTGCCACTAATCCAACGAAGACTTTATCCTCTCCTTTGAACTCATCACCATATAATATTGTTTTTATCTCATTAAAAGCATATCCCAAAACCGTTCTTATCGCTGGAATTGCCTTACTTTTATCAACGCTTTCTGTTTGAAAGGTTAACCAATTGGCCCGTTTTCCTATCAAATTTGGATCGTAACAATATTCTAGTGAATATTGAAATATTTTTTGAGCATCTTGCTGTTTCATTGAAACCTTAGCGAAATTTCCAAAGATTCGATCTTCTCTTTCCACTAAAACATTTTTAAGTAATAATTCCTCTAACCTTTCAAGACCATATTCACCATATTTGCTTAAAATATCTTTACGTAAAGATCCATTGTCAGTATATGCATGGGCCAGAATAAAGAAGTATTCTTTCATGGTAAATAATTTAGAGATATTTTCCTCTAAAAAGAATGCTTCGTTAATCTGCTGATTAAATTTATCTACGATATCTAGCAATTGGGGATTGATTTTATTTATGTATTGGAGAAATAGTTCTTCTTGACCAATTTTTTTAAAAATTTTTGAAATAGTTTCAAATGAAGGATCACCGCAATTATTCATGAATCTATTTAATGTTGAGAATGGTATATCCAGTTTTAGGGATGTTTCATTTAATGAAGATAGACTATGCTTTTTTTGAAACAAAAAAATTTTATTTTTCAACTCTCGATAGATTTCGTTTATTATTTGTATTGTTTGCTGGTTCATTAGTTGTTTCTCAAATAATTATTTTTTTATGATTATACATCAATTCACACATAATAATTAAAATTATCAATAGAAACCATGTAAAAATTTCACTAAAAAACACGCAAGTGTAGACACTTGTTTGTATTTTATAAATAACATTTGCATAAAATTTAAATTCAGATTAGATAACTTAGAAATGGGAACTTAATAACTTTCCATTTCTTATGAATATTTTTATTCCTTTCTATGATTTCAAGGATATTTAAATCATGAATCAATTAAGATATTTTAAAATTAATATAACATTTTTGTTCTTTGTTTTTTTTACGCTCGTTAATCTAACAATTATTTTAATTTCAAACAATTGTAATCAGATTTGTCATGCGAATGTTATTGCTCTAAACGATGAATCAAGAACTTTTGTACTTTCCATCGGAATAGCAAATTTTCAAGATCAACATTGGGATAATTTAAAATTTACAGCAAAGGATGCTTTCGCTTTTGATAAATTTTTTAAAAACGAGGCCGAAAAAGAACACAAATCGCAGTGGAGAGAACTTCTTGTAGCAAATAAGGAAAAAAATAACTATGTAAGCGATAAAGATATTCTTGAAGCATTAAATCGTCTTAAAAATGACAACCGTTTGGAGCAAGATATTGTTATTGTATATGTATCAACTCATGGAACGATTTACGAAAATCCCAATACCGGTAAACTAGGTCGCTATATTGTAACTTCAAACACAAATTATAATGAAGTAGATAAAACATCTTTTGCATACGATAAATTGTTAGAAATTTTTCATTCTTTAAAATCAAAAAGGAAAGTTTTAATTTTAGATACATGCTACTCAGGAACTGGGAAATCATTATTAACTGAAAAAGCAAAAATTGAAATCAATAAACAAAAAGGCGATTACTATCAGGAAGATGAGGTGGCCGAAGGAGAGATCTTGATTTTTTCCGCCCAAAAAAACGAACCATCTCTCGAAGATTCTAATCTAGGTCACTCAGTCTACACAAACTTTCTTCTAGAGGGTTTTCATAAGGATTTAAATAACGATGGGGCCGTAACAATCAGCGAGGCCCATCTATATGCTAGAAATATGACTAGGGAATTTACAAAAAACCGCCAGAACCCAACGGCCAAAATTGTTATTGAGGGTGTGGATCCAATTGTTGTTAAAGGAGAGTTAAGAAACTCCAATGTAGCTTATGTTTATAACCGCTGGACCGCACGTTCTCACTATATCGTAAATGTGGATGGCCAGTTCAAAGGTGAGTTGGATAAAGGTTTTAGTGTAAATTCAGGAAAACATCGTATCAAAATAACAGATACTCAAGATAACAAAACCATTACTGATAGATCAATTCGTTTTGAAGGAGGTAAGGAATATACCATTGAAGACATGATAATCTTTCCAGATTACCCACATCTTCTGGATATCAACATTAAAACATTTAGCTATACATCTTCCTATGTTCGAGATTATTACGCAAACAAAGCACTATATGGTATTGGTATTCGCTACACACATCAAGATTTATGGAAAACATATGATATAGGAGCTACCTTGACAATTTTTCAAACAGTAAGGGAAGATGAACGCACTGATAGTTTGGCGAAAATGGAACAAAAAAGAGAGATATATACTTTTGCTTCACATATTGGTTCAAGAGAGAGAATTTCATGGTTATCCACTCAAAATAATCGTTTGCAGACAAATTTTATTTGGGGAATTGGTCCTTCTATTATGGCGCTAAAACTACAACGTACCTATTCCTCACCTTCAGGTGAGGCCATTGAAGAACATAAGACCAAAAGAAATTTTTATCCAGGAGTTAACAGTTTTATTGGTTCACATATTGAAGTACCTAGTGTTAATTTACGAGCAGGAATTGATCTGGAAGCTGGAATATGGTCATCTCCTTTCGAAAACAGCTCCTCATATATTTTCACTATATCTCCCTCAGTTTTTGTCGGATATCATTGGTAAAATGATGGATATTTGTTTTTCGTTTGAAAACAAAATATTTTCATAATAAATCTATTATCTCATAACTGGATATTTAGTGTAAGTATCATCGCATAAATTTATACAATCATCTTAATCCTTACAATGATATATCATTATAAATCCATCAACTCTTGATTTCACACAAGTCCCACTTGATTTTCAGATAAAAAAAGGGCATCTTTTTAATGAAACTTTCACAATCATTAAGGAGATGCCTTCATGTGCACATGCAAGTACTGTAATATCTTATACGCCCCTAGACCACAAGTAAAAAATCCTCAAGCATGCGATCGAAATGAATGTCAACTGGCCAGACAGAAAGATAATGAAAAAACATGGAGAGAGCGGAACAAGGCTCACTACGGAAAAGATTATCACGAGCAGATGAGGGGAGAGAGAGATAATATTATTCAAGAAGTAGTAATGGACGTTTTAAAATGTTTAGAGATCGGTAAAAATTTTTTAGAGAAGACTATAAATCTTAAGGATCTTAATTTAGATGAATTTCAAAAGGCCCTAACCCACTTTTTTTCAGAACTTGGCATTCGTCGTGTAAAAAAGCTTTTAATTCTGTAACTCCCTCTAATTCCGCAGGTATTTAGAGAATTACAACTTGTTTGAGAATAAATGCAAACAAGTTGTGAGACCTTACATAGGGGAAATAGTAGTCTGCCCGTGGAACTTGAACGAAAAAAGTTGTGAAAAAGAAAAAATATCAGTTTGACCCAGCAGAGGATGGGGGCAGACCCGAGCGCTGTTGAGTGGGTTGAAGAAGCAGGAAGACCTCGCATATTGTGAGGTCTTTTTTCTTTTTCCTGCTTCTTCAAATTTTAAAGCGATTTTTTTATGGCCAATTTTCTACTAACAATTCAGGAGATACTTATGAAATATTATCTTATCCATGAACAAGATGTTTGCGATATCTGGTGCAGACTAGAAGAATATCTGTCTATGCTTCTGGACGACTATGAAGTTAAAAATTCTGAATACGAAGATGAGGAATACGACGACGATGAAATAGCTGCTAGAGTAAAAGAGAATGAAAGTAATCTAATAGCTAACCACAAGAATGATAGTTCCCTTGCTGATTTTTAAAACATTAGAGATTACAAAAGAT
>JADGAM010000012.1:0-42970 GCA_015232015.1 Oligoflexia bacterium
ATATCTTTTGTAAATGATGCCATTAAATTTCAAATCAGTTCTCTCCGAGTACAAATAATGATTAGTAAAATATTTCATGCGGTTTCGAATGATGAAACAAAATCATTTATGAATGGAATATTTTTACAACAAATTAACAACAACTTTAGGGCAGTTGCTTCTGATGGGCATCGCTTGGCCTTAATAGAATTTCCAGACTTTGTTACCAATAACAATCATCTCTTAGAGGGAGTTATCATTCCTAGAAAAGGTGTAAACGAAATAAAAAAAATAGCAGATAGTTATCCTAACGATGATATTGAAATGTCTGTAGATGATTCATTTATTTATATAAATGTAAAATATGAATATTATCTTTCAATCAGATTAGTAGCAAGACTCTACCCTAAATATCAAAATGTAATTCCTAATAAAACAGTATATAAAATGGGTGTAGATAAAAATACATTTCTAACTGCGGCCAGAAGAGTAAAAATTCTTGCTAATGAGGATTCAAATAGTGTTCAAGTTACTATAGCGAGTGGATGTCTAACTTTAAGGGCCAAAAACCCATCCTGGGGGGATGCTACTGAAAAAATACCAGTTCTTTACGAAGGACCAACTTTTGAAATTGGTTTTAATATCAGATACATCATTGAGCTGATAGCAGTCTTTGATGATAGTGAAGTCATTTTCGAATTTAACAATGAGCGAAGCCCCTTTATTATTAAATCTACAAATTTTTCACACTTTTTTGGTATAATCATGCCAGTTAAATTGTAATAGTAAAAAACAGAATATGCCTTCTTATAAAATATTAAATTTTAGTAGCAAGAATTTTAGAAATATTGAATTTCAAAATATTGAATTTAGTTCTAAGTTGAATTTAATCATTGGAAAAAATGGTAATGGAAAAACAAATCTCTTAGAGGGAATTCACTTACTGGGTTCAAAAAAATCTTTTCGTAAAAACAACACTTTTCCACAATTTTTAAAAGTAAATGGGGAAAACTCTAATATATATATATTATCAATTATTAAAGAGGAAAGTAGCGATAGAAAAATTCCATTTAACTGTCAAATAGATAGCAATGGTTTTAATTTTTCTTTTGACGGAAAAATTGTTAAAAAGATTCCTTTAATTATTACCATGTACATAAGTCCTTTTGATGCGCATTTATTTTATTTAATTCCAAAAGTGCGAAGAGATTTTTTTGATCACTATCTTGGCATTTTGAATAGTGAATATAAAAAAATACTATCAAAATATTTTAGTTTAATAAAAATTAGAAACAAGTTAATCTCATCTTCAAGAGCAGCCAGAAGTGTTAAAGACATAAAAGGAAATTTTTCTAATCTCACAAAACAAATCAATGCAGTAGATAAAGAATTATCTCGATATATTCCGATAATTATAAGGGAACGTGAATTATTTTTAAGTAATCTCAAAACAATTTATCCTCAAGTGGCCAAAGATATCTTTGCAAATGATGTCGATATTAATATAATTTTAGACTCTAAATTTAAATCTTTAAGCGAAGAGGAAGTTTTTAAGTTCATGCAGGATAATTTAAACGAAGATATTAAGTTGGGAATTACTAAATATAGTGTTCACCGTGACAATTATTTAATTTCATTTAATGGGTTAAATTGTGAAGGATTTGCCTCTACCGGTCAACAAAAACTGTGTTATCTTAGTACGTTATTTGCCTATATAGAACTTTTTAAAAATAAATTTTCTATTGGGCCTATCTTATTATTAGATGATGTTGCTACTGAACTGGATAAACAAAAGTTAAATGGTTTAGTCAAATATTTAAGCAATGGAAATTTTCAAGTATTTATTACTACTACAGATGAGAATTTTGAAAATATGTTATTTAAAGAAACAACGCTATTTAACAATACTAATGCCTGTACGTCTCACCAAAATTTGCATTTTCCTATTAAAAAATTCAAGTTAGAAGCAGGATATATGTCTTTAATGACCGAGCTGGTGTAGAATAGAGCTTGGAATAAAATTAAAAAAAATTTTTTAAAATTAAAAAAATTGAAATTTATTAGAAATGAAAAGGTTATTTAAAAAATGAAAGAAGAAGATGATCATAATATCAGTGGCCAAGTAAATAACGAATATAATGCAAATCAAATAACTGTTTTAGAAGGATTGGAGGCCGTACGTAAAAGGCCTGGAATGTACATTGGTGATATTAGCGTGAGGGGTTTGCACCATCTTGTTTATGAAATCGTAGATAACGCCGTTGACGAGGCATTAGCGGGTGTTTGCAATGAGATTAAAGTTATCGTTCACATTGATAATTCCGTAACAGTATCTGACAATGGGCGAGGTATTCCAGTTGATATTCATCCATCAGAAGGGATTTCCGCTGCTGAGGTAGTTTATACGAAATTACATGCTGGTGGAAAATTTGATAACGATGGTAAAGGTGCGTATAAGGTTTCAGGGGGTCTACATGGTGTTGGCGCAGCTGTGGTGAATGCACTCTCTAAACGAGTGAAATTAGAGATAAAAAAGAATGGTAAGATTCATGAAATTGTTTTTGAGAGAGGACATGCTCTATTTCCACTAAAAGTTGTAGGAAATGTTGATCCCAGTGTTACTGGCACTTCAGTCACTTTTAGACCTGATAATGAAATATTTGAAGTACATGAGTTTAGTTATGATCTTTTATCTTCTAGATTAAGAGAGATGGCCTTTTTGAATAAAGGTCTTAAAATCCATTTTATTGATGAGAGGCTGAACAAATCTGATATTTATTGTTACCAAGGTGGTATCGCCGAGTATGTAGTTTACTTAAATAGAACTAAAAATCCTTTACATAAGGACCCAATATTTTTTTCGACTTCCAAAGATGAGTATGAAGTTGAGGTTGCACTACAATGGACTGATTCATACAATGAAACCATAACTAGTTATGCAAATAATATTAATACTCCCTTTGGAGGTACTCATGTTTCGGGTTTTAAGACCGCTCTTACTCGTGCTTTAAATAATTGGTCAAAGGACATAAATGCTTTAAAAAATGTTAAGATTAATTTAACTGGCGATGATATGAGAGAGGGGCTTACCTCTGTTATTTCAGTTAAATTACAAAACCCACAATTCGAAGGACAAACCAAATCCAAACTTGGAAATTCCGAGGTTGAAGGGATAGTTAACTCTTTAGTTGGGGAAAAGTTAAAAATATATTTGGAAGGAAACCCAAATATTGGAAAAATTATTCTTAAAAAAGCATTGGATGCCGCCGCCGCCAGAGAGGCCGCTAAGAAGGCAAGAGAACTAACTAGAAGAAAAACAGCTTTAGATATGGGCGGCCTTCCAGGAAAAATGGCAGATTGCCAAGAAAAAGATCCGACCTTATGTGAGATATATATCGTGGAGGGAGATTCTGCTGGTGGTTCGGCCAAACAAGGAAGAGATAGAAAAACTCAAGCAGTATTACCACTAAAAGGTAAAATCTTAAATGTTGAAAAAGCTCGATATGATAAGATGATTACTAATGAGGAAATAAAAATGTTGGTGCAAGCGATGGGCACAGGTATGGGAAAAGATATTTTTGATATTTTGAAATTGCGCTATCATAAAATAATTATCATGACTGATGCGGACGTTGATGGTTCCCATATCAGAACATTACTCTTGACCTTATTTTTTAGACAATTTCAGGAAATAATTGAAAAAGGAAATTTATATATTGCTCAACCACCACTCTATAAATATAAAAAAGGCAAATCAGAAAGATATTTAAAAGATGAAAAAGAGCTAAATGCTTTCTTAGTTAACTCAGCACTGGACAATTCGGAGGTTTTTGTTAACAGCAATTCTTCAGGCGGGCATACCAATGATCATTCACAAGTAGAGGGAATGGTTGATACTATTAAAGCACAAACTTTAATTAACAATTATCACAGTTATAAAAAAATTCTTAATTCATACGAAGCACATTTTGATTCAGATTTGTTAAGATTAATCATCGAAGGAGAAAAAATTGAACTAGATGATTTTTTAAATGAGGATAAGTTGCATCTTTTTGTGAATAAATGGAATTTATATTTTGTTGAAAATGATAACAAGGAAAAGCTGGCCAAAGAAAAATCGAAATCAAATTTAAAAAAATATATTTTTAGTTTAGAAAGTGAAACAGTAAATGAAAAAACTAATAATTTTATAAGAGTATTAGTGAAATCACCTTTAAGACAAAAGAATTTTAAAATAGATGCTCATTTTATTGAGTCTTTAGAATTTTCAGACATCATGAACCTATCAGATAGCATTAGAAAATATTTTAATTGTAAATTTATTCTAATGAAAAATAAGCAAAGACAAGAATTTCCTTCTTTAGGAGTTTTTGCAGAAACTATTTTAGAAGAGAGTAAGGAAGGATCATATATCCAACGCTATAAAGGTCTTGGAGAGATGAACCCTGAACAATTATGGGAAACAACAATGAACCCTGAAAATAGAACATTACTACAAGTTAACATTGAGGATGCAGTGGAAGCAGATCAAGTATTTTCATTATTAATGGGCGATCAAGTTGCTCCTAGAAAAGAATTTGTGGAAAACAATGCTCTAAATGTTAAAAACTTAGATATATAATTTTTTATAAAGAAAGAAAAAAAGAAGATTTGATTGATAAGACAAGGATATTTTTTAAATGTCAGATGAAAATAAAACCAATAATGCTAATAATAGCAATAGTAAAAATAATGGCGGTACTGGAGTAGCACCTCTTTTAATTCAAGAAGAGATGAAAAGTTGTTATCTCGATTATGCAATGTCAGTAATTATAGGTAGAGCGCTTCCTGATGTGCGGGATGGATTAAAACCAGTTCATAAGCGAATACTATATTCTATGCATATGCTGAATAATATACATAATCGTGCTTATGTAAAATCTGCAAGAGTTGTAGGAGAAGTTATCGGTAAGTATCACCCACATGGTGATTCATCTGTTTATGGTACGATGGTAAGATTAGCGCAAGATTTTTCTATGCGCTACCAGTTGATAGATGGACAAGGGAACTTCGGTTCAATTGATGGCGATAATGCAGCGGCCATGAGATACACCGAAGTTCGCATGAAAAGAATTACCGAAGAGCTTCTGGAAGATATTGATAAAGATACTGTGGATTGGCAGCCTAACTATGATGGCTCATTAAAAGAACCAATAGTTTTACCAACAAAAATTCCTAATTTGCTTATTAATGGATCGACTGGAATTGCAGTAGGAATGGCCACTAATATTCCTCCTCACAACTTAACTGAAATAATGAGTGGTCTTATTAATCTAATAGAAAGACCAGAGATCACTTTACAAGAATTAATGAAAATAATTCCAGGTCCTGACTTTCCAACAGCTGGTACTATTCATGGTTTAGAGGGAATAAGGAGCGCATACACTACAGGCAAGGGTATTATTCAAGTTAGAGCAAAAGCAGAAATAGAACATACGGAAAAAGGTGGACGTGAAAGAATTGTTATTACTGAACTACCCTATCAAGTAAATAAAGCTCGTTTGATTGAAAAGATTGCATATTTGGTAAATCATAAAGAGATCGAAGGTATTTCTGATATAAGAGATGAATCAAATAGGCTTGGAATCAGAGTAGCAATTGATATAAAGAAAGGTGATGATTCTAATGTGATTTTAAATAGATTGTATAAGCATACTCAGCTTCAAACATCGTATGGCATAATATTTTTGGCCATCCATAATAACAGACCAAAGTTAATGAATCTTAAAGAACTATTGGTTTGCTTTATCGATCACAGAAGAGAAATCGTTGTTAGAAGGACTAGATTTGAATTAAATAAGGCCAAGGAAAAAGCTCACATTTTAGAAGGATTAAAGCTGGCAGTAGAAAATATGGATGCTGTTATTGAAATGATAAAGCATTCGAAAGATCCAAGTGAGGCCAGAAGTAATTTAATGAGTAACTATCCTCTCTCTGAAATACAGGCCAGTGCTATTTTAGAGATGAGATTACAGAGACTAACTGGTCTTGAAAAAGATAAAATTGTCAAAGACTATAATATCATTATTGAGGAAATTAAGCGGTTAGAAGAAATTTTAGCTTCTGAAGTATTAGTAAATGCTATTATTAAAGCGGAATTTGAAGAGATTTTAGAAAAATATGGGGATGAAAGAAAAACACAAATTATTGCCAATATTGATGAAATAAACATAGAAGATTTAATTAAGAGGCAAGAGGTATTTGTTACTCTAACTCATAAAGGTTACATCAAAAGAATGGCCATAGACACTTATCGAGCTCAAAGAAGAGGTGGAGTTGGCGTAAAAGGCGCTGATAATGTTGAAGATGATTTTTTCACTCATATTTTTATTGTTAATACTCACACCGATATTATGTTTTTTACCGATAAAGGAAATGTATTTTCACTTAGGGTTTATGATATTCCAGAGGGGCAAAGAACTTCTCGAGGGAAAAATATTGTAAATATATTTCCAATAGCTAAAGAAGAAACCATTAAAGCAGTAATTCCCATTCCTGAAGATTTAGAAGAGAAATACGTTGTAGTGGCCACAGAACGAGGATTGGTAAAAAAATCGCCATTAATAGAATATAAAAATATTAAATACTCTGGGCTCAAGGCCATAAAAATTGTAAGTGGGGATGCTTTAATAGATGCTGCAATTATTGAAGAAAAGATTGAAAAAGATGTTCTTCTTTGTTCTTCAAGTGGAAAAATTATTCGTTTTGATTCCAAAGAGTGTCGTCCTCAGGGTCGCGTATCTCAAGGTGTTCGAGGAATGAACATTGATGATAAGGAAAAGATTATTGGAATGGAAATTGTTGATGATAATGTTGAATTACTGTCAGTTACTGAAAATGGCTATGGAAAACGTAGTAAAGCAGAAGAATATCGAAAACAATCTAGAGGTGGAAAAGGTATTTTAGGAGCAAAACTAACTGAAAAGACCGGTGATATAGTTCAAATGAAAGCAGTTAATGATAAAGGCGATTTAATGGTTATAACTAATGCTGGTCAAGTAATAAGAATGAAGATGTCAGAAATTTCTCTTCTTGGAAGACATACTCAAGGTGTAATGCTTATTAGAGTTAAAGAAGATGAAAAAGTTGTTGCTATTGAAGATATAGCCGATGATTTAGAGGTGGAGGAGAGATTAAAAAATTCTTTAGAAATAGCTTCTGATACCTCGTCATCAACTTCCAATAATAGTGCTAATAATAATAATAATAATAGCATTGATAATGATGATGATGTTATGAAAGCAATCAGAGAAGGCATGGGCGATACTGAATCTGATGATGGTAATGAATAATTTTAAGCTATTTAAGTTATTTTTATCTTTTTTATATTCTTTTATTTATTTATTTATATTCACACTCATATATTCTTGTGATTTTTCCTCAAAAATAAATAGTGATATTTTAGAAGCACAAAAATATTTTCATAAACAAGATTATATTAACTCTGTTAAACACTATGAGGATATTTTAAAAAGAGATCCTCCGGCATCAATTAAGGCAAAAATTTATTTTCAGTTAGGAGAACTATACTCAATTCATTTAGGAAAATATAAGGAGGGTGTAAAATATTTTTTAGCATTAAAGGAAGAAAAAGATGATCCATCTTGGATGTTGAAGGTTGAAGATAGAATTGGTGACATTAATTATACTTTTTTACGTGATTATAAAAGTGCTATCAGTAATTATTCTAAACTTATAAAATTTGTTCCCATACCTGATAAACACGATATGTATGAGTTTAGATTAGCAAAATCATTTATGGAATCAGGAAAACTAGATATGGCGCAAATTCATTTCCAAAATATACTTAATGCTAAAAAACATGAATTTCATATAGAAGCAACATTTGAATTAGGTCTTCTTTATTATGAGATGAAAAACTGGGATAATGCTCTTAAATATTGGGACAGGTATATAGAAATAGAAAAGCGAAAAGATAAAGTTGCTTGGGTTAAGTTTTTAATGGCCAATACTTATGAAACTTTAGAAAAATTAGAAGAAGCATACGAATTATATTATTCAATATTAGGAGAATACCCAAACACTGAAGTTTTAAAAGAAAGATTGAAGGCCATATATAATCGAAAACTTAAAAGAAGAAGATGACCACTTCGTTATTTTGTAAAAAAAATTATTTTTTACGTTTTTTTTTACGAAAATTTAATTTTAATAGATATTTTTTTATTACTGCAATTTTTCTTGTAGCATGTCTCATCTACTCGTTTTGCTTTTATAACTTAATCATAACTGGAATAGTCGCAATTTTTAATCTGTTAATAATTATTAATTTTATAATTTTATTTCCTCTTATAGAAAATTTTTTATTTTCTATAAGAGATAGTTTTGAAAAAAATAATGGAAAATTAAAAAGAATTAGTAAGTGGAAAACTTATAAAAATAAAAATATAAACCTAAATATAAAAAATAAAAGTAGCTCATTAAGATCACGTTTAATAAATCGTTCAAAGATTAAAAAAAAATTTATTAAATTACAAAAAAACATAGCGTTAGATTCAACTAGAAAATCAAAAAAAATGCTTTTAAAAGTAATAATATTTTTTTCATTTAAAATGTTGTTACTAGGACTTCTTTTAATAATCCTCTTTAAATTTGTAGGGTCTGGAATATATTTATTAATTTCAATATATTTGGTTCAATTCATAGCATTTTTTGTATCTATAAAAAAATTATAGATTTATAATTATAATAACAATTATTAGTGAAAAAATTTGAGGAGAATTTTAGGTGAAGATATTGTACGCTGAAGACGACATTATTGTTCGAGAGTTACTTTCGATGCAAATAGAAGCAACTTTAAATTTAAAAGTTGTAACTGCTGCCTCTGGAAATGAAGCAATTGAATGTTTAAAAAGTGATACAGAGATATCTTTAGTTATTTCAGATTACAACATGCCAGATGGAAATGGAGATATAATTTATAAATTCATGGTAGATAATGATAGGAAAATCCCTTTTTTCTTATTTAGTTCGGTGGTGGCAGAAGAGATTAAAGAATTAAAAAATTTATTAAAGGATAATTCTCACAACTATCATTTTGTAAAACCAGTTGAATTTGAAGTAGTGATAAGAAAAATTGAAGAGGTGTTGATAAACTTAAGAGAAGAGTTAATTAATTATTGCAAAATAAAGATAATGCATTTTTTGAAATTTAACACAATTAATTGTGATGTTTATTTAAAACTTTCAGAAAATAAATTTGTAAAAGTTATTTCAAAAGATGCTTTGTATTCTACTGAAATAGTACATAAATATGCGACTAAATCTACTGAATATTTATATATTTTGAAAGAGGATTTTAAAAATTTTTATAGTAATTTTTCAAAATCTCTTACTTATTCTTTAGAACATGAAAATGATGTGCTTGAAAAGAGTGTTGATTTGCAGTTAACAGGAATTGCTGCTGTATATGAAATGGTTCATATTCTTGGAATTAATAGTGAAGTTGTTGAACTAGTAAATGGAGTATATAAATCTACATTAGCGGTTTTAAATAATAATAAAAATTTATCTAAAATTCTAAATGGTATAATTAAAAATTATAATTACCTATATGAACATAGTTTGCTTACATCCTATATAGCATCGGCAATTGCAAACACCATGGATTGGATAACAGAAAGTACTGTTCAAAAATTAATGATTAGTTCCTTGCTACACGATTTATCATTAGAAAAAATTGCTGGCAAAATTGATATAAATAAAACTATAGATGTTGAAAATTTTTTGGCCGATAAACAAATTGATCATAGAATTAAAAAAATATTTTTAGAGCATCCCTATGATACAAGTATGATTGTTAAGAATTCTTATTTATTGGCACCAGATATTGATTGGATAATATTGCAACATCATGAATTACCCGATGGAAGTGGTTTTCCTCATAAAATGGATTCACAAAAAATACCACCAATCTCTTGTCTCTTTATTATAGCAGAGACATTTTCAAGAAGAATTTATGGTAAAACTATTGATAAAAATTTAATTAACGAACAAATTGATTTTTTTAATAAGAATTATAATTCAGGAAATTTCAAAAAGCCTTTAAGTGGTTTAAGTAAAAGTTTTCATGTTTTGTAGATTACAAATGAAATTATAATTTCAATTTATTTTTAAACACCTCTTAATTACTCCACCCTTGGCGTTCAATAATTTCTTGATCTAACCTTTTGATATGTTCAATATACATATTTCTAATTTTCTCAATAAAATCATTTAAATTTTCACTGGCAATACCATTCACGTTGATCTCTGGTAAAATATCCACAATTATTTCTCCAGCATTCCAACGTGAAAAATCAACAGTCTTATGAATTGAGCTAATTACAACAGGAACAATAGGAACTTGAGCATCTAATGCTAAATAAAAAGCTCCCTTTTTAAATTTCAAAAGACCTTTACCCCATGAGCGTGTTCCTTCAGGCATAATACATACTGAAACATTTTTTTTAAACATTTTTTCTTTTACTGCCTTCATAGTAGCAAATGCCGACTTTCTGTCTTGCCTATTAATTAAAATATTACCTGCAAGTACAAATGCCCAACCTAAAAAAGGCATGATAGCAATAGATTTTTTCCCTACTGTAACTACTCCTGGAGGTAATGATCCTCCAACTGTACATAAATCAATAGTGTGTTGGTGATTAGAAATTAACACCTTAATTGGAGTTTTAGTATTTCCTTTAAAAGCATCAAAAAAATCTTTTAGTCTATCAGTATTTCTTTTTGTAAATTTTACTCCTAAAATTTTAAATATCACTAAGGCCATAGTGCTATTACAGTAATAGGAATTATTTTTATGAAATGGTTTTAATAAAAAAAATAATGAGGAAAAAGTATAAATTATTATTGCTGCAATAGTCGCTAAAATTAATCTAGGATAATATATAATCATAAAAACTCATTTTAAAATAATACTTGCTCTAAATCTTTGGCCGCGGATATACCTATCATTTCCACATTATATTTTCCTTTACACATTTTTGTGGTTTTTTGAGAGGTCACAACTCTCTTATAATTCATTTGTTCAATCTCTTTCATTCGCATTTCAATCATAGGTACATGCCTGACTTCACCAGTTAGTCCTACCTCTCCAATAAAAACTGTAGCATTATCAACACATTTTGAACGCAAAGAACTTAACATCGAAGCTATTATTGAAAGATCACTATCTCGAGTTGTTAATTTTATTCCACCAATTACATTTACGTATATATCATTAAATGCCAACGGAATTCCAAAATATTTTTCAATAACTGCCACCAGCATTGCTAAACGATTACTATCTATTCCTTGAGTTGTTCGCCTGCCATTGCCGTATTTATTATCAATAACTAATGCTTGTATTTCAACAAATAAGGATCTACTTCCTTCAATAATATTTGTAAGTGATCTCCCATAAGCATCTTTTAGGGATAAGTCTAAAAAATATTGAGAGGGATTTGAAACCTCTTTTAATCCTACGTCTCCCATTTCAAAAATTCCTACTTCATTCACATTACCGAATCTATTTTTAATAACTCTTAGTAAGCGATAGTGCCCATATTGATCACCTTCGAAATAAATTACCACGTCTACCATATGTTCTAAAATTTTGGGGCCTGCAATAGTACCCTCTTTGGTAACATGACCAATAATAAAACTAGTCATGTTACGTGCTTTTGCATAATTTACTACTTCGTAAGTTACTTCTCTAATTTGTGTAATTGTTCCCGGGGCCGAGGGAATTTCTTCAGATATAGTCGTTTGAATAGAATCAAGAATAAAATATTTTGGTTTTAATTTTTTAATTTCATTTAAAATAATTTGCCAATTAGATTCGTGAAAGACATAGAAATTTTTTTCATTAATACCTAATCTACGAGAGCGACTTGCAATTTGTGATTCTGATTCTTCACCACTAACATATAAAATTATAGCATTAGGATCAATTTTTGCAAGCCGACCTGAAAGTTCCATTAAAAGTGTGGATTTACCAATGCCTGGTTCACCTCCAATTAATAATACAGATCCTGAAACAAGACCTCCTCCCACTACTCTATCAAATTCATTAATACCACTTTTAATTCGATTATAACTTGAAATATCAATTTCACTAATTGGTCTAGGTCCTGAGCTTTTTTTGTTTGCATTATCACCATCAAATTTGAGGGCCGCTATTCCTCTTTTTTCCAGGGAATTATTGCTAGAATTATTGCCATCGTTAATTTCCTCAATAAAGGTATTCCATTCGGAGCAATCGGGACATTTTCCAAGCCATTTAGGTGATTTGTATGCACATTTCTGACAAATATATATTAGAGAATTTTTTTTACTCATACTAATTATCTCGATTATTTTTTATATATTAAAAGATCTATTAATTCTTTCTCATTAATAATTTCTATATTTAATTCTTTGGCCTTTTTAAACTTAGAAGAATTTCCATCAACTTCATTAGTAACTAAAAAATCAGTATTTTTTGATACACTGTCTTGAATTACTCCACCTAATTCTTTTATCTTACCTTCTATAATGGATCTTTTTTCAGATAGTGCGCCGGTAATGCAAAATTTTTTATTTTTTATTAAATCATTTTCAGTGTTTGAGTTATTTTTGCCATTATAATTATTTTTATAAGGTAAAACTTCAAATCCCTTTTTAAGCAAATCTGTAATAATTTGCTTTTTTGATTTTAATGAAGTTACAAAATCCTCTGCTGACTTTTGTGCAAATGAATTCAATTTTTCTAATTCAGAAATCTCAATATTCATTACTTTTTCAAGAGTGTTATATCCATTTTTAACAACTTTTTCACATTTATTAACAGCTCCCCCACTAATACCTAATGCTGATAGAAAAGTAATTAATTCAACTCTAGTAGTTTTTTGAATGCTTGAATATAATTTATTGGCCAATTTATCTTTAATTTTATCTAGAGATAAAAAATCCTCGACCTTTAAGTCATATAAATCTGGAATGTCACTTATAAGACCTTTTTTAACAAGCTCTTCAAGGCGTTTTTCACTTAAATCTTCAATACCAATATTTTTAATGAAATTTAAAATTTGATCTTGTTTTCGAGCAGGGCAATTTATATTTGTGCAAAATAATCTAATTTCTTTTATTTCTACTCTATGGCCACAACTACTGCAAATATTTGGAATAGAAAATTCACCATCAGCAGATTCAATTAATGCAATAAATTTAGGAATAACTTCGCCAGATCTTATTATCTCAATTTTATCTCCACTTTTTAATTTATAAGCATTAACCATTCCAAAATTATGTAGGGTCACTCTAGATATGTTGGCGGATGACAATTGTATAGGATTAATTTCTGCTACAGGAGTTAAGATACCATTTCTAGACACAGACCATGATATCTCTTTAATTGTTGCAATTTTTGTTTCACCTTTAAATTTGAAAGCAATTTTATACCTAGGGTGATGTGCAGTCTCTCCTAATTCTTGATGTAATTTAAGTTCATTAAAGGTAAGAACTAGTCCATCGATTTGAGAATCACCATTTTCCATAAAATTTTTTGCTTCTATTATTCCCTCTTCGATTTCCTTTTTACTTTTAAGCAAATTAAATTTGGGTGTATTAAATTTTAAATTTTCTAATAAATAGTATTTTTCAATCTCATAATTAAATTTGGGACCAATTATATCAAATGCTACAAAATTTAAATATCTTGAAAGTTCTAAGTGATCTTTTCTTCCCATTAATCCAGCAACAATATTTCTAACACTTGTAGGTCTTTCCAGATTCTTTTTTTCCATTTCATGAGAAAGTTCAATAAAAGACAATTCATTACAATATAATTCACCTCTAACTTCAATTTCTGTATGTAGTACAGAGTTTAAAATCTTAGGTACACTTTTAATCCATAATATTTTAGAAGTTATATCTTCACCATAACTTCCATCACCTCTAGTCTTGGCCAAACTTATCTTTCCATTTGGATCATAGATTATTGAACAACTAACACCATCCATTTTAAAAGTACTAACTACTTCTCTTGACTGGCGCCACTTCTCTAGATCATTAAGATCATACGTTTTATTTAAGGAAAGCATTTTTTGGGAATGATAAATTTTTGCATTTGCATTTGTATTTATGTTTGTAGGGCCAATTAATGAAAGAGTATAATTGGTAGGATCGAGAGATTTTAGTTCTTCTTCTAGCAAATCATATTCTGAATCGCTTATTTCTGGTGATCCTTTGTAGTACAAGTTTTTATGGTGAATAATTAATTTTTCAAGAGCAATAATACGATCGGTAATTGATTTTGATTCATTCATTTTCATTAGTGGATTGTGCAACTGTGTTATGTTATTTAAAATAGTCAGTATCAGTGTTAGATATTATATAGTTATTACTAAAAAAAATTACTTTTGTTCACTTTTTTTCTTAGATGAAGTTGTATTATGCAGTCTCTTAGAAAATTATGTTCATACCACTTCTAATTCTGGTGTCTTTGAACCTTATATTCTGTGAAGCAAATTCTGCTTCATTATTGATCATTTCTATAGCACCTTCCGCCTTCATAGATACGTTAATATCATAGGAGCCACCTACTTGAAATTTATATCCTGTGGCCTTATCTGCTTCTCCATAAATCACTATATCTTCAGAATAACCTGGCTTTAAAAAGAAATCGGTTCTAAAAAATACTCTAATATCTTTATAAATTGGTAATTCAGCTTTTAATCCAAATAATATTCCATGAAAAGTAAATTTTCCAAAGCCACTAGCAGCATCTATTTCCATATCGTAAGTATAACTTGCATATCCAAGGTAGCCATCAACTTGGGGGCCATAGAACATTTTCATAGGTAAATATTTATATCCTGCTCTTGCTTCAAACATACTCATGGTAGCGGAATTTGTTTCATTACGAATAGGGCCTGATTTAGCTTTATATTTACCCATAGTTCTTTCCACCTCTAAACTTCCCCAGAAATTCCTTGTGCCCCAGATATCTACATTTCCATATAATCCAATAAATGACCCTTCAGTTTTTCTATCTACGCCACCTTTGTAAGAACTAGCTTCGCTTTCACTAAGAACTACTGAAAGCCCCACATATCCTAATTTTCCAAATTGATTTCCTTTTATATCTGGAAATTTACCATCACCAAAAAACAAACCTCTATCAGCATACTTATCACTGCCATCATCTTTTTCTATTTTAATCCAATCTCCTTTTTTAATCTTAGGAATATTTTGTTTTGAAAATTCTCGTAAGCTTCCGAGCGATTGTTTATCGGTAATATTATATATATCTCCCAGCGCTATATCATCTGTTTCCCAATCAATTATTTTCTTGAGCAAAGGATGTTCTTTTTTTCTTAACAATCTTTTAACTTTAAATTTATCACCAATTTTAATACTATTTATCTTGCCGGTATCGATTGTCATTTGTGAACCTAAAATTCCAATGATTTTTCCATCATAGGGAATGATTTTAGCATATTCTTCTAATTGATTAATTATTTGCTGTGAAATCAAATCTAAATCATCTCTTTCTACTCTTATTTGCTCTTTAAAATAAATATCTTTTCCATTAGAACCATGGATAACAATTGATACATCAACACCTCGTAAATCAGTTCGAGTATCTAATTCAATTCCGATAAGAGAACCTACTCCTACCTTTTGAGCAATAGTTTTTAATATTTGAGGATTTTCTAAATGTTGTCTTAGATTGCGTTCATAACTTTTAAGTATATTTAAAATTTCTGAATTAGTTTTATAATCGCACCAATAACTTTCATTTAAATAAGCTTCTAAACGTTCATAAACTTTAAATGCCTGAACGCCGCCTACTTTATCCCAGATGGGTAATAAAAGGCATCTTCTCATATTTAAATCTTCTTCATCATGAGTTTGTGATAATGCAATTGATACAGATATTAATAAAAAAATAAATACCGTGATTAATTTGATAATATTTTTTTCCATAAATAATCAACTTTAATGGTGTGTTTTTATCCTAAGTTCTTTTTTTTCATTTTCATATAAAGAGATTAACATTTTAATATCAGTAATTTCTTCTTTATATTTAGCTATCTCTTTTTTTAATCTTTGATTTTCCAGTATTAAAGCATTGTAGTTTTCTAGTTCTTTATTGATATAATTACTTTTACTATTTTCATAATTGATAACAGTTTGAACATTTTCATCATTTTTATCACTTTCATTATCGATGTCCGTACATATAAAATATTTGCCATCTATTAGCTTATGTTTTATTTCATTTTTTTTAATTTTCCTTCTAAGCGTAGAAATAGATATTTTTTCTTTAGCAGCATACTCCACTATTGTATATAATTTACTATCTAACATTGTTGTTTTTTTCATGTTGTTCATATTATAGTTTTATTAATACATGCTACACCCTTTATAATAGTATACTCTATGTATGAAAAAATTTCCTTAATAGGGAAAATTTTTTTTAGGATAATTATCTATGAAATTAAATTTAGAAAAAATTGCAAGTAAAAGAATAGCTTTAGTTTTATCAGGAGGAGTTGTAAAGGCCGCCACTTGGCATTTAGGTGTAGCTTTAGCATTAGAAGAGTTAGGTTTTACTTTTGAAAAAATAAATGATTCTCTAGGAGATTGTGAAAAGAAAAAAGAAAGTAAATTAAATATTGAGACATGTGTAGGTTCAAGCTCTGGTTCATTAATAGGTCTTTTTTTATCCTGTGGCTATAAACCAAGTGAGATTATTAGCAGTTCTTTTGGTGGAGATTTACCAATGCCTATTGAAGAAATAGTATCGCTACTTTCTTCTTCACCAGCTACAAGTAAGGCGCAAAAAAGATTTAAGAAATTAACTTACAAAGACATTATGTCTTTTAGAAGACCTATTAAAAAACCTCCTGAAAGTAAAATATATAAACCATTTGCAAATTTTCCTTTTTTTTTACAAAAGTTACTAAAACCTTTAATTAATATATCAGGAATTTTTTCAACTGTAGGAATTAGTAATCATTTAAAAAAATATGTTTTAAGTGAAAATAGTACCTTTAATGATTTTAATATAGATTTATTTATTGTGGCCTCTAGACTTGATTATTCAGGTAAAGTAATTTTTTCAAAATATAATTATCCAAGTCCTAATAATGATCCTATGGCCAGTTTTTACACCGGAGTACATCCTGCAGATGCAGTGGCAGCAAGCATGAGTGTTCCACCAATCTACTCACCTTATCCGATTAAAAATCTTTATAATGGTAGAACAGATTATTTTATAGATGGAGATATTAGAGACACTCTTTCTCATCATGTAGCCCTTGATCATCAGTGTGAAGTAATAATTAGTTCTTGGACCCATACTCCATATCATTATCATGATGAGATTGGATCATTGATTAATTATGGTTTACCTGCAATTTGTGTTCAAGCAATTTATTTAATGTTACAAAAAAAGATATTAAATACAAAACATGAAGCTCAAAAGGCAAATAATGTTATTGAAAATGTACATCAATATATGAAAGATCAAAAATTTTCTTCAGAACATATAAAAAATATAATTTCAATAATTGAAAATCAACTACATCATAAAAGAGATAATATATTTATTGATATACATCCTTCTCATGATAACTATGAATTATTTTTTTCTAGTTTTTTTTCATTAGATTCCGAGCATTCTGTAGCTGCAATCAAAATGGGATATGATAAAACAATGGAGGTATTAAGAAATCACTTTAAGCAGGATTTAGTGGGGCCTTCTTTAGGATGAATCTTGTTATTTTTTTGTTTCTACTGCTTTCTTTTTAATAAGAAATACTGGGTAAGCAGATTTTTTATATCTAGTAGTTATTATGTCCCAAATACTTGCTCCTGTATTCGTATTAACATCTTTTTTGCTTAAATCATAATTAGATAATTCATTTGTGATATCAACTTTAATACCAGAATTTTTAAGCAATTTTGCTAATTGATCATCTTCTGCATTCATTAAACTATTTAAATCTACTAAAGCATCATTGGCCGAAGTGGAAGGAGCAGCAGAAGTACTTTTGCCTGAATCAATATTTTTGTTTTCAGATTTTGTGTTATCATTTTTAACTTCTGGATTTGAATCTAATATAGCAGTAGAAGAAATAGAATTAAGTGAATTAGTTAGACCTGCTTTCTCTATTTGAGATAAAAATTTATTTTTAAAATCCTTAAAATTATTTTGAGCATCTTTAAATGGATCAATAGGTGCTTCTCCTTTCGCTGCTCTCATTTTATTTATTTTTTCAATGATTTTTTTAGTTTTACCCTTTATAGCGTTACCGAGCAAATGAGTGGCATTTGCATTTTCAGAACTCTTCTTTTGGTCTGGAATTCCCTTTGCTGCTTCTCCCAAGGGACCATGTAAAGCTTGTATAATTGTAGAAAAATCACTGACAGGAAGACTAGTTGTAATACCTGCTATGGGTGTTGCCAAATCTTGACATCCGGTCGAGCTAGGAGTAGATGATGGACATGCTGCAGGGAGTATACCAGCGCATGCACAATTTGCTAATGCGTTTGCGGTCGCGGCCACAGAAGGATCCTCTGAACCAGGACCCTCAGCTCTAGGTCCTGTGCCAGCACCCTCTTGCTCACTTCTTTGAATTATGAGTGGAGCTGGTGACCCTTCTGCTATAGATCTTGCTCGTAATCTTTCTAAAAATGTATTTAAGAGAGTTATTCTCTTTTCAACTTTTGCGGCCGCTGCACCTGAAAAACCTGCTACCGTGAATGCTGTAGCAGCGTCAAGAATACCTAATGCAATTCTTGAAGCTGATATTTTGAGAAGTGCTGCTACAATGGCAAGCCAAACAACTGCGGCCCCTGCAAAAACACACATACCACCGCCTTTTGAAATTCCAAATACTTCACCTACTTTTGTAAAGTCGTTTGAAGAAATTCTATTAATGTCAGGAACGGGTGTGCCTGTCTCCGATGTATCATCTGAGGGCGCAAAAGAAGCTCCACAAGTTACGGCCATAGCCGCAGTGATAATTAAAGCAGTTGTAATTGCAAGTGTGTATGGTTTTACTGATATAGTTAGGAAAGTACCAAGAGAAGCCATATCAATACCTTGCGAGGCAGAGGCTAAAACGACCGCTACTCCATAAATAACTCCTGCTGTAAGTGCCATAGACATTTTTGCCCAAAGTAACTTAGCAATTTTCTCATAAGAATCTCTCATATTTTTAATCATTTCATAACTTTCATCTTCTACTTTATTGATAGCTTTAGTGCTAACTCTATTTGTGTAATTTTGTCTTAACTTGCTGTATTCATTTTTCAATAAGGAGATGATCGTTATTTCTGAAACAAAAACCACAAGTGCTCCTATAGTAAGTGCTATGGTATCCCCTGTGCCTGCAAAAAAATGTCCCCCTGTTAGAAATGCCATCACTACAAATACTGGACCAGTTAAAGCATTTGACATATACACGAGATTGATGATTTGAGCAGCCTTATTAGCATCAGTATTTTGATCTTCCCATTCTATTCTAAATTCATCTGCAACTTGGCTGATACTATCTCCGCCTTCACTTATTATAGGAGTAGTAACTGCTGTCGTTGATGCTGTTGGTACTATTGTCGGTGATGCTATAGGTGGAGTTGAATAAGCATAAGCAACGTTAAAAACTGTAACTTGATTCGAAAAAAGAATTACTGAAATAAAAATTGTTAGAGAAAATTTAATAAATTTTTTCATCTTAGATAAACCTACTAAAAAAATAATTTATAAAATAAAATTTTGAAAAATTAATATCTATTATGATGATAGCATAATGCGGATGAAATGCTAGGTTAGGTCAAAAATTTATCAATATCAATATCAGCATAAATATAGATTTAATTTAAATAGAAAATGAGTAATTTACTCCACTAGGAATAATTGCTTTCATTACTAAAGAGTATTTATCAACAGATGCCTTTATGCTTTTTGCAATTTCAATATCACTCTTACTTAATGTTGAAAAAATGTATTGATATTTATGATCATTCATAGAAAATAATTCTAATGTTGGATGAATGTGATTGATTTCGATTTTATCAATTATTAATCCTTGTGTTTTGGCATTTTTGATATTTAATTTAATAATGTTAGAAATTTGCGATAAAGAAGAAACTCCAGTTAAATTGCCATATATTATTTTTGAACAGATTATTTGATCTTTTATTACTCCTAATATTCTAATCTGCATCGATTCGATAGGATTTTGGTGTAAATCAACTTTTGAAAGAAAATCAATTTCATATTTTAAATTATATTTAATAGTTATTTGATTATTATTATTATTAATTGACCTTTTAGATAATGGGGCAATCTGATTATATATTTGTGGAGTTAGATTTATTAAAATGGATTTTTTAGGAATAATAGTATTTATATTATGTAGTAAATGGGAGTTGTTGTAATTATTTTGTTTTATGTTACAGAGCCAAAATCTGGCCCAGAGATTAAAAGATGGCGATGGTCCTAATGGCCAATAAAAATCTTCAACTGCAGGAATCTGTTTTAAATAATGTTTTAAGTTGAAATTTAATTTGTTACTTATTTTTTTAAAATAATAAATCATAGTAATTATTTAGTCGGTAAATATAAATTAATTTATAAATAAAAAAATAGTGGCAACATTTTAAGGCAGTTTTGATCTGCCTGTTTGATTGAGAAATTGATAGGTTATTAAAAAATAATAAAATTTTTTCACTAAAATTTGTTTAGAATATGAGCTGATGCTACAATTAGAATAAATCATTAATATCAAAAAAAATTGAGGGTGATAACTATGCTTGGAAATGATAACTATTATTACTACTGTCGAAATATTGTAACATCTAAAGTGTTTATTAAAACAACTCTGATGTTATTTTCATTTTTTGTATTATTGTTTTTAGAAAATTCACCAGTATCAGCATCTGATGCAGAAAAAAAATCATCGAAAAATATTACTATGAAAGAAGTGAAAATTGATCCAAAATTAAGCGTAGCACACATCCCTGATTTTGAGAGTGAGAGTGAAAGTGATAATGAGGAGAAAATAAGTGAAAAAGACGAAAGCAAGGCCGCTAGTGGCAGTGGTTGCCAAGATGGCTGTAAAGACGAAAAATCCAGTAGTATTAAAAATAAAATAAAAGAAGTTCAGAAAAATTCTACAGGAAATAGTGAACAATTAGTAAGTGATTTAGAAGAAAAAATCACTCCAGAAGCAATTTTAAATGATTTAAAAGTAAATTTAGCTAAGATAGTTGAAAAGAAAGATGTCGATGATGATGATCGCACTGTACTTTTGGATTTACTAGAAAAACTAAAAAAGTATGTTTTAATTCCAGATATAAGTAAGATCAATAAACTTGTAACAAAAGATAGAAAGTTAACAGAATCTGAAAATAAGGAATTAAAAAATATTATTGATAAAAGATTTAAACAAATATGGCCTGATAAGAATTTTAGATTACTTTGGGAAATGAGTGTTAAGGCACTTGGTGATAAATTTTTAGGTACTAAATTAAGAGAGGCAACTTTACTTGCGGAATACTATACAAAATTGGCCAAGGAGCTACAATATGCTTCTGAAGGTACTAACTCAGGATGGAAAAAACGTATAGCAAATATAAAAATTAAATTAGATGGATATAAAGTTGCAGGTGTTGAATTAACTAATGATAATCAGTCGTGGTCGGGAGTAAAAAAATATATTTATGGAGATCCTGATTCTTCAACGAAGACTAGAGAAATTGGTGCTATAGGGATTTATAAAAAATGGGCGACAACAGAGCTAGCTAGACAAGAGCAAAATGAAAAAATTGAAGAGAGACTTAAAATTCAAAGAGATGCTTTAAAGAAGAAAAAAGAACGAATTGCTGATGGTGAAATTTACTCTAAAAAGTTAATTCAGCAAGCGAAGATACATCATACTCGTTATTTGGAATATTATAATAATATGATGAAAAAATGTAATTATCCTCGCTATACAAATTATGGTTGTCAAAAAGCATCAGAAGATTTTGAAAAAATGGGTAAAGGTTATCATTTAAGAAGAATGTTTAATCTAGTTGAAATGTCTAAAAAAGATGCTGAAGCAGAGGCCATCGCAAAAGTGCGACGTGCACGTAATGAATACTTAGCTGATTTTTCATCTGACGATGGAAAGAAAATGGATTACTCATTATTTGCCAATGATGAAGAACATGGAGAATATGCAGATAAATTTAATAGGGCCCGTAATGATCGCTCATATGAAAATGCATTTATGTATGACAGTGATAATTTAAGATTTAATAATAGTGGAAATGGATATAATTCATTTTCTACTAGAATGCCGGGAGGAATTTCCTATGGTGGTTCAGTAATGGGAGGAGGTTCTTTAGGTTATGGTTACGGGATGACAGGTGGTGGAACTTTTTAAAAAAATTTACTCAAGTTGCTTTATTGCATGTTGAATTTCTGCTTTATCTTTAGCATCAGGAGCTAGTTCCAAATAAATTTTAAAGGCCTCTATTGCCAGCATTCCTTGACCTAGTAATTTATAAACTTGCCCAATTTTTTTTCTTAATTCAGCATCGTTTGGTGAGACCTTTGCTGCTTTTAAATATAACTCAAGGGAGGATTCATAACTTCCTTTTGCAAAACTTATTTGTGCTAATCCTACTAATGCCTCAGAACAAGATTGATTTATACCTTGTGCTTTTTTATAAGAGTTTAAGGCCTCAACATAATTTTCTTCTTTTATATAAATATCACCTTGTAATAGATAACCAAATTCTGTGTCTGGATTAAAACTTATTTCTAATTTTGCGTATTTTTTTGCTTCTTCCATATTACCTTTTAAAAGATATATTCTACTAATATAGTATAAAACTTTAGGATAACTTTCGAGTCGTTGTTGAACTTCTGAGAATGTATTTAATGCTTCATCTAATTTTCCAATTTGTAATAAATATTGGCCTAAAAACATTCTCATTTCTAAATTTCCTGGATCGATAATTAATAGTTTTCTACTGTTTTCAATTATATCCTTTTCTTTATCTTCTAATTTTGCCACTTGAACTAGAAATTCATAAAGACCTTTGCTTTGTTTTTGAAACTTTTCTAGTCGTTCTTTGTATTCTGTAAATTGTTTAAATTGCCCACTTCGATGATAGTAAATTGCAATTTCCCCATACAGTTTGGCCTTATCTTCATCCATTAATTCATCTTCATCGGAGACCTTGCTTTCATTATCTTTAATTATTGTACTTAAGTATCCGATAGCAGCATCAGAACTTTCCATCTCATAAATAATTTTTGCATAAAGAATTTTATAATCAATATTTGCCGGATCAAGGTCCATCATCTTGGAAAGCATTTCTTTGGCCCTATCGAATTTGTTTAATTTATAATAAATTAGCGCCAAATAATAATAATCTTTATCATTAAGAGGATCTTTAGTTATTGAGTCTGTTAACCATTTTATTGCATCTAAATATTTCCCTGATTTATAATATAAATATCCCATCACTGATAAATACCTGGTACTTTCCCTGGAATCAGTTTGCGCTAAATTGCTCATAACATTTTTTGCATCATTAAATTTATAAGCATCTATATAAGTTTTTGTTAATACAAAACTAATTTCACGAACTAATTTATGAGATGAACTTAATTCAGAAAGTGTGGTTAATGCTTCAGAAAAATAACCTCGTTCAGATTGTAATTGTGATAAAAATATTTTTGCGGTGATATTACTCTCTGACAAATCAGAAGCATCGATGGCATATGAAAATGCTTTGTCCCAGTTATATTCTGCCTTTGCTTCTTTGGACTTTTTTAACATGCCTAGAATTTTACTATCTAAAATTAAGCTGTTGGCATTTTTATCGTTTTTGGATGTCTCGAGTGATGATAATCTTGATCTAAGTTCTACTGATTCATTTAATGATAAGGCCATATTAAAAAGGGCCATTGCCACTTTGGTATTTTTTTGAGTTGTGGCCAATATTCCAGAATATTCAAGATATTTGGCATAAAATACTCCAGAATATTCTGCCTTTAATTCTTGGATTATTATTAAAATCTTTTTTAATGTTATATAATCTTCTTTATACAACAATATTTTTGAATACTCTAAAAGTAATGCCACAGAGTCTGGATATTTTTTATTTGCTTCTATTAAAAGTTTTTCTGCTAATTCATAATTATTTTCTAACATTGCATAGTTTGCTAAAGTTATGTAAAGCGCCTGAGGTTTATCAGGCTGTTTTTCAAGCATAGCATTTAATTTTTTAGCTAATCCTAATTTTTCGGCCCTAATTGCTACATCAAAATAAGTAATAAAAAACCTTAACTGCATTTTGCCTTTTTCATTAGCATACTTGAATCGATTTAAAGTATTTATGGCGGCGGAATATTTCTTATAATAAGCATAGAAAAGTGCAGTTCCTATGGCCATGTTTTCATCTCGAAGAGATTTAATTTGGCCCTCTTTAATTAATTTAAAGATTACATTTCCTGCCTTTTCCCTATAATTTGAAATAGATTCTTCTATTATTTCTCCACTTTTAGTTTTGGTTTGTTTTTTTATATTTGCAATGTGTGGAAGAAGTTCTGCGTAAGTTAATATTAGTAGGCCCAGAGTTTTACTATCTCGTTGTGCCTCAAGTGATGCCCTATAAAAATTTGCGGCCATCAATTTATCTGGATAAGTGTATTTACTTGCAGATTTTTTTGCTTTTTCTAAATTTTCTTCTGCTATTTTTTCACTAGCAGTATCTTTTGATTGTGGATAACTAATATTAGGATTTACAGGTATAATTGATTCATCTTTAGAATCATTTTCAAAATTTAAATAATATAAAATGGCAATAAAAATTGTTACCATTGTTAAACTTAATGTTTTTTTTGTGGCCTTTTTATTCTTTAATGTGGTTTCTTCATCGGTTTTTAATGGATCTTTATTGGAATTTTTAGAACCACTTACTTTTTTCTCCATCAACTCATCAACATTACGTAATTCCTCGTGTTCCTTCAATTCCCTTAAGGCCTCTTCTTCGAGTTTTTTTAATTCATCCTTTGATAGTGCTTCATTTAAGTTTATAATTTTTGTGGTTGCGGAAAAATCTACTTCATTTTCTTTTTTCTTTAATGTCTCCAATTCTTTCGCTTTTCTTTTTTCTTCTTCTTCTTTTAAATGGTTTTGTTTTTCTTCTTCTTGTTTTTGTTTTATTAATTCTAATTCTTTTTTTAACTTTGCTTGTGCTAACGCTGAAGAGGCAATGACAATTGTTTTATCTATATTTTCTTGTTGAGCAGAATCTTTTAATAAGGCCTTTACTGATTTTGCATTAACTATTACTGTAGCACTTACAATTTCTTCATTATTTTTTTCTGAAGATTTTTCTAAATTTTCATTTTTTTCAAAATCCAACGCATCTGCATCTATATCATTGATATCGCTACTTTGAGTTGCAGTAGTAATACAAGAACTATTAGATGTATAAGCTTCAGTGGATGTTTCTGCTATTGTTGATGTAGTTGTATTTTGATTATTTAGTGATGCAAGATCAGATATACTTGTAACAAATGAATTGGTGGCATTTGTTGATAAGCTTTTTTCTGGTGATTCATTACGTTCATTTAAATCTTTTAATAATAGATCTGTTGTATCAGTTTTTTCACCTCGCATTCTACGTTCAATTCGTTCTTTATAATTATATTCTTTTACAACATTTTTAATTTTCTTAGTTTCATTTATTGTTTGCTTATTATTATTGTCAATTTTTTCTTGTAAAACGACACTACTATTTTCTGAATTAGCATGAATAATACTCTGGTTGTCCTCAGCTTTTGGAGAAACATACTTTTCTCTAAATTTCCCTATTTCTGAAAATACCCTTGTTCTATTATCTGTGTCTTCAGCAATATCTTCATTATCAAGGGAATTAACTGATATTCGATCTTTATCGATTTTTTTTAAAAATGGTTTTATTTCATCAAATTCTTTTATAGATTTCCATGATCCATTTGGAAATATTTGACATTCTTCCTCACCTTCAACATAAGATTTTTCAAATAACTCTTTTATTTGTTCTAGAATTAAAGGTCCAATTATGCGACCACTAGTCATTTTTATTCTATATTTATTCACCCTTCCCCCGTTAACTAAGCAAACCTTCACAATTAGGGCCACGCTTTTTCCCTGTTTTACCTCTGAACACTGTAACTGTAAGGTTATTTTTGAAAGGTTACTTAGCTTTCATTATATTATATTTGCTTTTATTTAAAGAAAAAATAAAAAACAGCAATAAAAGGAGATAGTATAATGGAGTAAAAAGCATTAATTTACTTGAAAAAATTTTTGAAATTAATAAAATAAAAATTATAAAAAAACTATTACTTAAACTACGTAAATCGTACAATTTGTATTTTATATTGGTAGCACCTGTTATTCTTAAAATTACGTAGAAGATGTTAATGATCAAAAAGAAAAAAATGATGTTAAATAGATAATTTTGATTATTGTTATTAAATTTTAAAAAAATGCTATTAACTATTATTAATAGACCTAAACTTATAGAGGATTCAATACAACCTATTCTTAGTGACATTTTGCTTTGAAAATAATTTTGGATGAAAGTCTTATTCTTATTATAAAAAGGAATTGTGCCTGTATGAGCAAAGAGTGTTATTATTGTGAAGACTGTTATTATATTAAGAATAATAGGGTTAAGTTCAAAGGAAGAAGTATTAACTTTATTAAATTGAAAAGAGGATTCTGTTAAGTTCGTTCCATAAAGAAAAATATAAAATATAACTATTATTGTAAGAGACAAAAGAGATATAATGTTGGTTTTTATAATATGAAGTGAATTTTTAATTGAAATAAAATCAACAAAACTATCCAAACTAACATTTGATATTTTAATTATTAGACCTATCAATATATGTGTTATTAATAATACATACACAATGAAAATATTATTTGAATAAAAAAACAATATTAGAGTAATTAATGTGTAAAGAAAAATACTTATAAAAAGCACAATTATTCCTCATTAAAAAAAAGCTGAAGTGATAAAAAAATATTTCCAATAAAAGTTCGAAAATTCTTTAAAATGATCAACAGGAATTTTATAAAAAAGCTAGTTTGATTTGCTAGTTTAATTAGAAACTTTTCTAAATTAAACCCTCTATTTTCTAATAAATTTATTCTATATATAATTTTATTTTTTACATATTCAATTTCTTTAAAGAACTGATAACTTTTATCAATATTAAATACTCTAATAATAATTAAAGTAGTTGAAATGATAAGATAAAGGGTAAGTTCGGTAATTAAAATATTATAATGCCCCATTTGTAAGCTCGATGCTTTTCCATTTGTTATAAAAATCATTTTCCAAATATCAATTACTCCTAAAGAGAGTAAGACAAATGCAAAAATGATTATTGCCACTATAGAATATGAAAAGCTGTGAATATTTTTAGTTAGAGGCCGTTTTAAAAGGCCTCTAACCTGTTTTTCTTGATGAAGATCTTTGGATTTTTTAAAAATTATTAAATATAAATCAATAAATTTATATAAAATTATAATTTCAAGAAGAAGAAGCACACATAAAAGATAAGATCCTGATTCAAAATAATAAGCAGAGTTACTATAAAAAAACCACCTTACTTTTTCTTTTATTTCAAAAATTGCAGAAAAAGGAAGTGTAATAGTATTAATAAAAATTATTATTAAGAATAACATAGAAACAATATTTTTGTTTGATAATTGAATGAATGAAATGTGCAGATTTAGATCTTTTTCTTTAAGATAGAGATATAAATATGCTTGAAAAAGTATAAAAGACATTGTGGAAATTATAAGAGTAAAGCTATCAATATGAAAATTACAACCAAGAATTATAAGAACCCAACTAAAATTAATACCCATAACATTTTGTAATAAAATTTTTATTTCAGTTTTAGCAAAAAAACACATAGTAAATTTTATAAGATTTATTAAACCGAATATTAAAATTAATTTTAAAAAAGAATCAAAGTTAGATAAAAGTAATGAAAATTTATAGAACACATTAATTGCCGCTAAGAATAGGATTGAAGAATAAAAAAATGAAACTTCTGCGTATTTATTAGAAGATATTGTTTTAATGCCTCCATAAAACGGTGATAAGTTTAATGTTTGAATAAAGAAAAAAACTAGAGGTATTGTTCCTAGATAAAAAAATGAATTATTTATACTTATTGTTCCGGCCAGAGAGAGATCCAGTGTATTAAAAAAGTATCCATAGGAAAAAAGAAAAATACTAAGGAAGAAAAGACCGGCAATGTTATCGGTTAGGCATATTTTTATTTCATTATCGCTCAAGAATAAATTAATTAATTTTATTATGAAGTAAATCATTAATGTAAATAAAGAAAAAAGCAACAAAATATTTTTAGTAAAAATTTGCACCGTAATTAGCAAACATAATATAAAGATAAAGTTAATACTTTTCTTTTTACCCAGAGACATTGGCGTAATTTTCCAAATAAGTGGAATAAAAGATAAAAGAACTATATTGGTAATAAATGCAAGTAAAAAGTTATTGCCGTCAAACAGAAAAAAATTATAGTAATTTTCACTCATTTATTACCTCTGTTCTCTCGAAATTTACTAAAAAAAGAGTAATTGTCAAAAGTAGAAATAAACCAAGCAAAAAGTATAGTCAGTACAATTAATTCTAAAATTAATCCTATAATTATGAATAAGAAAAACCACACAGTAGTTTTTAAAAAAAATAGAGTTATAATTAATAAATTAAAAGAACAAAAAATAAGAGATATCGAAGTGAATGAAGATAATAGATCTCTTTTTGTGTAAATAAGAAAAACAGCAATGAAAAATAAAATTATTGAGATAATTGAAAAGTCTATTATTTTCATATTCATTCTCTCGATCTTTCTCTCGATTGTTTTATCTCAAAGAGAAGCGTTGTTAGGATAAAAGTTAATAAAACAACTGAAATAATAAATAAACTATATATAATAATAGGTTCATTAATATTTAGGTTATTTATGTTTGTTTGCTGAATAGAGATTTTGGCGGGTTTATTTAAAATTGCAATAAAGGCATAAATAAGATTTTGCCATTCCTTTCTTGAAAAATTAATTAATAAATACAATATGGTCATCGATAATATAATTATTTTAAAAATCTTGAAATTATATTTCTTTGATGAAGGTAGATTGTTATTGTATGAAGGTAAATAAGGTTGTTCTTTTGCAATAATAAAACCTTGAAGTGAAATTAGAATTCCTGTGAAAAATTGTATTACAGCAATTAAATGAAGTCCACAAAGATACATTTTAATTGAAATGATTAAAAAAATAAGTGAAAGAGAAATTATTTTTGATATAGGTATTTTAGTTAAAGCAACATTTAGGCCCAACAATAAAACAATAGAATAACAAAAAATTGAAATAGGCTCCATTAGACCACCAAATAGTATTTTAAAAGCATAATAACTATTAGATTTATCAAACTCAAAGGAAAAAACAATTTCCAACTAAGTAAAAAAATTTCATTAGTTGAAAATTTTAATAATTTTCTTTGAATTAAGAAAAAGATAATTAAAATACAAAATATTTTTATAAGGATATTAAAAATTATTATAATTGCACTCTCTATGCCTGTTATTGAGTTAATCGAAAAAGTAAATGGTAGTAAATGAGTGGCACCACCGAAAAATAAATTAATACCAACTATGAATGCAACAATAAAGTAAATATGATTAATCCATTTTCTTCCCTTAGTTTCAGAGCTAGTTGCATCATCAATATTAAAAGGAAATTTCATAGAGGAGATATAAATGGAAATAAAATAAGCAATTCCAGTAATAGGAGTGAGAAAGATTCCCCATTTATTAAATATTCCAATACCACTGCTGATGTTTTGGTTTTGTAAAAAAACAATATTTTCTATATTACTATCTTGAAAGATAAAAAATATTGAAATAAAAGATATTATTAAAACTAATTGTGAATTTTGGAATGATTCCAGTATGTTTTTTTGATTATCCTTAGATCGTAGATTTAATTCATATAAACAAATTTTTAAAAAACAATTTATTGTTAAAAAAGCATATATCAAAATTAAACTGTGAGGAATCGTAATTAAGGGAGATAATTTATCGTTGTTATTAAAGTGGAAAAAGGGCAAAAATAAAAGTGGAGCTAAGGCACTTAAAAGATACAAAATATAAAGTATAATATTTAAAAATAAATTCATTACTTTTATTTCTCACTAAAACGTTTTAATAAGTAAAATAGTATTAAAAAATAGGAAAAAAGTTGAATTACTAATAATGTAATAATGTTTAGTAGCAATTTATTTTTGATTTCATTAGAAATATTAAGAAAGTTGGAGGATTCACTACTGTAACAATAAATAAGAGGAAGCAATAATAAAATCCAACAGAAAATCAAAGAAAAAATTGCATATAGTTTATATTTTTTATTTTGTGTAAATCTCAAATTTATCCTCTAAACAATTTTGGAAACAATATAGTAAAAGTTTCAACTGCTCTTAAACCATAGATTCCGCTAAATAATAATAACAAACTCATAACAATTAACATGGAATTTTGTTGAAACGATAATAATTTTACATCAGTCGTAAAAACAAGATTATCTTTTCTTAATACATATTCAAAAATTTTCAAAATACTAACAGTCATACAAAGTATTGCAAGTAAAATTAGTAAAGCTAAAAAATATTCCTTGTTAAGAAATAAATTACAAAGTGTTGTATATGCAATATTAGACGAAGCAAAAGGAGGTATCATAATTAGTGATAGGAAAAGAACAAAAAAACAAAATTTGATAACTGAATTTTTGTTGGATAATTTTAAATTATCAATGTGATCATTATTATCATGAAAATTACTTAGCAGAGAAAATAAGTAAGTCATAAGAGTAAATAAAATCAAATAAATTGAAAAGTATAATGTAATTATATTTAAATATTTATCAAAAGCGTATAGCAGGGATAGCATAATGAACATTGAAATGATATTTGAGATAAGTAGAACTAATTTTTTAAGAGAACTTTGATTAAAAATCATAAATACAGATATAAACATAGAAGAAATTAAAATAAATAAAATCATGAAATACCAATGAGAACGAAATACTGAGGCCATATTAGATATTAAAAAATTAAGTCGTAATATAAAAAACAATATTGCGATTTTAGGAACAGTGATTAGAAAAAAAATTGAAGGATAATTTATTCCTTCAAAGACATCATTTGACCATAGATAAAAAGGAATCAGTGGGTAAAGGAATGCCAATATTGTAAGCGAGAGTACAAATAAAATAAAAATACAATCAGCATCAGCATATTTCATAAAGGTAATTTTTTCCATTATATTTAATATATTCCATGAATGTATTTTACCGAGCATTCCTGAAAAAATTCCATAAAACCAAAACATAATTGTAACGGCCAACTGACCAAGCATTAAATATTTTAGAGAGGATTCTGCTGTTTTTTCATCTTGAATTCTAACAGTATTTTCTAAAAATAAGCTTTTTCCTGAAGGAGTAATACATTTTGGACCAATGGTGATAATTAAATAGTTTATTATAAATATAAATACAGCTGATGAAATTGCGACCATTAAATTATTTGTGGTTGCTATAAGCATTGATAATATGCTTGAGATCAACATATGTATTTTAAGCAAATCTTTATTAGAAGGATATATTTCATTTGAATTATGTGCAAAAAAAAGCGAAACCCAGGTAGAAATAAAAATAAAAATTTTGGCCAAAAATCCCATAGAATCATTAACAAAAAAATTTTTTAAAATTATGTTATTTGAATATTGAGTAAAATGAATAAAAAGCAAAATCACTAATGTTAGTGAAAGCAAAAAGGTTGAAAATTTTTTTATATTTAAAGCTCTTTTTTGCATTTCTTTCTTGTTACGCTGTTATTTTTAAGCAGGTTCATATTTTTATTCATAGGAACAAAAATTAATAGTTATCTAAGAACACTTCTAATTGTTTTAAAGGTTTTCTAAATATATCATTAACTGGAGTTGGGTAAACACAAACAACCAGCAAAGAAATTATTGTTATGAATAAAAATAGTTTCTCGAAAATATGATACTTTTTAATTTCCTTATTGTACTTTAAATCAAAAAATTTTTTATAAGAATAATTAAATATTATACAAATTGAGATGAAAAATAAGAATAAAATGATTAAGGAATAAAATTTAGCTCGTTCAAACATCCCCAGAATAATATTTATAATTATTAGAGACGGAATTAGAGTGTTTATTGGAAGCTTAAACTTTAAAAAGAAAGTAAATATGCTGATAAAGCTAAGTAATACTAGGCCAAAGGAGATCGCTCGATGTTCTAAAGTTGTAATTGAGAGAAATAAAGTGGAAGTTAAGAATAAATAATTGTAATAAGAAATTTTTTCTTCTTTTTCTTCATTGTTATATTTCTTAGTTCTTCTATCTACTAGCATTCCAATTGAAGCATACAAAATGCCAAAGGAGGCATATTCTGTACAATGAATTGAATTTTTAACCATTGATTCGGAAAATAATGGAATTAATATTTTTAAGATCAAATAAATTCCAGTTGCTGGGAATAATGATAAAATGAGCAATTCACTGTTTGAGTTTGAAATGTATTTAGAATTAAAAATTGTATGTAATTCCTTGTGAAATGGTACTAAAAACATTCTTATGGATATTGCCAGCAACATTAAAAAGAAAAGAATATTATTTAAGTCAAAATAATTGTGGAAAATTTCTATATTTTTTATCCATGGGCCTACTTCATATAATTTCAACAAGTCAAAACTTCCTCTTGTTGCTCCATTAGCGAAATATAATCCTAATATTACTAAAAGAAAAAGTAGTGATGATAGCAACGAGAGTGTTGTAAATCTAATTACATCCGTTCTGCTATTTTCATCTTCTCTGTTCATTAATAATAAAAAGAAAACAGGTATTATCATAATGAAAAAGAAAGTAAACATTTGAAATAGATCAAGAGACATGTAAAAGGCAAGAAGCATAGATTGTAGAATCAAAAGTAAAGAAAAAGAGGATTTGTTTGTTAGAGGTCCTTTATTATTTTTGTTAAAATTTAATAAGGCAGATAAAAAGAAACTAAAATTTACTAAAAAAATAAAAATAAAGGATATCCCATCTATTCCAATATTATAATTTATTCCATATAGAGGAATCCATTCGTATTTCATACTCCATCTAGGGATAAGGTTTAAAAATTTATTTTTAAAAAAAATAAAAAACAAACAAATAATTGCAAAATTGAAAGTAGTAGAAATTAGATAGATATATTTGTGTAATTTAACAAATTCCTTGGGAAAACTAAAAATAAAAATTGCGGTTAGTATTGGAATTAATATTATAAAATTAAAAAGCGTGTCCACTTTTTTTGTTATTCCTTTTTATGCTTATTATTAAGTCTTTAATTATTTTTTATAAAGATAACAGAAATTATAAATACCACAATAATATTAATATAAAATTGTACTTTGCCATTTTGTAAGAGTCTTAAAGAGATATTTGCTAGTTTAATTAATATAACTGGAGTTTCCATCAAAATAATTAAAAAAACTTCGAATACTCTAAAAATTAGTTGCGAGGAGAAAGTAATCAATTTTACCGGCAGATCGATTATTTGTAGCAACCATATCTCATCAAAATTGCAATATGTCTTTTCTATAAAATTTATAAAATTTTTTACATTTCTAATTTTTAAAATCATTTAAGTCATCTATAAAAAGGTTTTTCTTTAATTTAAAATAATCTAATAAAAATGAAAAATTGATCAGTGTCATGATCATTGCAACTATAATAATTAAAAAAACAAAGGTACCTTCTTTGCTCGAAATGCCTCTAGTACTAGCGGCCAAATTTTCTTGGATAAGGTAATTTAAACTGGCACCATTATACATTAATATGCTAGATAAGGCATTAATAAGTAAATTTTTATGAGTTATAAAACAAAATAATCCAACTGAAAATAATCCTATTGCGGCCAAAAAAAGTACAAAAGATTCATTTAATATAATGTGTTTACCAAAAAAAAATCTACTTAGTATTTGAAAATTTATAAATATAAAAAAAAACACAATAAATCCCTTAGTGATCAAAGAAAACATACCATGATCTTTCCACGTTGAAGGGATTTTTTTGCCAGCTTTGCTAATATCAACTATATTTAAGTTTTCTAACTTAAAATTACCTTGATCAAACTTATGTATTTTAATGTGTTCTCTCATTTTTAAAATAAGTAACAATAAGGAAAATATAACTAAAGGGGTATAGAAAAACCATTGAATACACATTAGAGAGATGTTTCCTAGAGCTCCATAGAGACCACCAACTATCAATAGTATTCCTGCAAAATAAAAGGTTTTCTTATAAACTTTTTCGGATGATAAAAAAGTTTTTAAAAAAATAATAAGTATTATTGTTAAAATTATCTCTAAAAAAAATAGCACAATCTATGATCCTTCTATTATCTTTTTATCATCTTTGATTTTTTTCAATCATATGTATATTCCTATGAGGATAAGGAATGCTTATTCCTTTTTCTTTATATACAGCACTAATTTTTTTAAAAAATTCATGTTTGATTGCATATTGATCAATAACCTTTTGGGCCTTTAAATAAACATTAAAATTCATACCAAACTCAGAAAAGGAACTATAGCGAAGAGATGGTTCATAATTTTTGACTGCTCCTGTAGCACTATTTTGTATTTCTTTGGCCACTTCAAGAGTGATCTTTTCAACTTCACAAAGATCTGCTTCCAACCCTACCATTAGTGAAACTGTAACTCCAGTTTCATGAGTGATTAAATCATAGTTTGTTACAATAGCGGAGGCCATCTTGTTATTAGGCATAATTACAATATTGTCTGATAACAGTTGAATACGAGTGCTTCTCCACCCAATTTTTAAAACGATTCCTTCAACCAGGCCATCAATTTTTATATAATCACCTGCCCTAATTGGTTTATCTATAAGAGTATAGACTCCACTAAAAAAATTACTTAATGTGTCCTGAAGAGCTAATGCAATTGCAACAGATCCAACTCCTAAAGAAGCAAGAATTGGAGTAATAGAAATTCCCGATGATTCTAGAATAACTAAAAAAGCGACAAGAAAAATGAAAATTCTTCCAATAAGAGTTAAGAGATCTTTCAGATTTTCGCCAGAGGAGCGCAGTAATTCAGATTTATTAATGATAAGGCGAAAAATTCGATCGATGGGCCACACTATTGATAAAACTAAAAGATCTTTAATTAAAATAATAAAAATGCTATTTTTATAAAACAGATGAGGAGAGAATTTATAAGTTATAATTAAGGCTAGGGTTGCAAAAAATAATCTACTAGGATTTTTTGTTGCATCAACAAGATCATCATCCCAAGAAATTTTAGTTTTTTTAACTAATTTTTCTAATTGCTTCCAAAGAAATCGTTGAGCATTTAGCAGAATAAATAGAGAGAATAAAAAAATAATGATAGATTCAAACCATGGTACGAGAAATGCGAGTCTGTGTTCGATCAAAAACACATTTATCTCTTTGATCAACTTAAACCTCCAGATTGTATCTTTGGCCTATCTCTATACAAAGAATGTTTTATGGTATTTTTTACTTAACTGACAATTTTTAAACAATCATATTAATATATTTTCATGATCACAATAATAAATAATCTATATTCTAAAATAAAAAGTAAACTTACAGAATCTGATAAAATTGCTCTGAAAAATATAAGTTTTAATGAATGGTCTTTTATATTAAGAGAGTTTATTTCAAATGGTTCTGTTTACCCAATTTTTGAGAATAGTTCCCATTTAATAATCTCAGCATCTTCTGAAGTGGCCCAACAATATTATAATACTTTAAAAATATTTACTTCCCATAATGTTTTATTATTTCCGGAATTAGATTACTCTCCATATTCTTCAATATGCTCATCAAATAGTGATCTACTTCAAAAATTTAGAATTCTTGATACACTCACTTTTACTAGTTCAAAAAAATATCGCCCAATTGTTTTAATAGCTACTCCTGAAATTTTATTGGAAAAACTGCCAAGCAAAGATTTTTTTATTAAGCATGCTTTTGAGTTGTCAGTCAATGATCTGATTTCTCCAGATGAGTTAGCGCAAAAATTGGTTTCCATTGGTCATTATCCTACGCCTACAGTTGAAGAGCCTGGCACTTTCGCAAGGAGGGGGGAAATTTTTGATGTTTACCCTATCTCTCAAAAAGCTGTTAGAATTCATTATTTCGATGACATGATTGAAGAGATTTATGAGATAGATTTAACCAATCAAAAAACTTTAAGAAATAAAAAAATTGAGAGGGTAAGATTTGCGCCTACTCCAAATATTTTAGTTAATACCAATGCGGCCAATGAGGCCCTGGATTACTCAAAGAATTTACGCTCTAAAATTCCTATGCCTTCAACAAATTTCAAGGCCCGCTATGAAAAGAGAAAAGAAATCTTCAATGATCTTCAAAATAATCGTCTTTTTGATGATTACCCTAAATATTTGCCGCTTTTTTTTCAAAAACACTCATCAATTTTAGAATATATTACTTTGAAAGATCAAAGTAATACTAATAATGATTATTATGTTCATTTAGATGAATCACTTTCAATTGAACAAAGGATTGATAATTTTATAAATGAAATGAGAGGAGAATATGATGCTCTAAAAGATAACAGTGAAAGTGAAAATCTTCTTCCTGCTCCCGAAGAGCTATTTTTTAATTTTCCTACAATTAACTTAAAAACATTTTATATAAGTCGACTTGATTCAGATGATTCAAAAAGTTCAAATTATTCGCACGATTCGGATAATAAAATAAAAATTAAAATTGATATTGAATCGGCCAAAAATTATTATCTAAGAACTGCCAATGTTTCACAGATAAGTACATCAAGTAATAGATTTGAATATATTAAAAAGTTTATCTTGTTTATTAAAAAAGAATTTGAACACTATGGAAATATTTACATAGTATGTAAAAATAATTCTTCTAAAGAGGAAATTAAATACTTATTTCAAAATAATGATTTCCCCTCTGATTTACTTAAAAGAATTACCTTTTTAGATGGCGATATTACTGAAGGTTTTTTTTCTGCTGAAACTCATACCTTAATTCTTTCCGATGCAGATTTTTTTGCTTCTCAAAAACGCGCTAAACATAAAAAACACTACCAGAAAAAACTTGACCTGTTTGCTGAACAATTGGCCTCTTTAAAAGAAAAAGATTATATCATTCATAATTCTTATGGGATTGGTGAATATAAAGGACTTACTTCATTAACAGTAGGTTCTCAACAATCTGATTTTTTAATAATTAATTATGCTGATGGAGATAAAGTTTACGTTCCAGTCTATAAGATGAATTTAGTGCAAAAATATGCAGAGGCGGGAGCAAAAGTTGAGATTGCAAATTTAAAAAGTAATAAATTTGAAAAGGCCAAAGAGCGTGCTCGTTCTGCAGTTAAAAAATTGGCCTTTGATTTATTGCAACTTGAGGCCAAGAGACTTACTACTCCTGCATTTGCCTACTCTCCTCCAGATCATCTCTTTAAAGAATTTGAATTAGCATTTCCTTTTAAAGAAACTGAAGATCAGTTGAAGGCCATAGAAGATGTTTTAGAAGATATGCAAAAAGATCATCCAATGGATAGATTAGTTTGCGGTGATGTAGGATTGGGTAAGACTGAAGTGGCCATGAGGGCCGCCTTTAAGGCCATTCTAGACAAGAAGCAAGTTGCGATTTTAGTGCCTACAACTATTTTGGCGCTTCAACACTATAACTCTTTTAAAGAACGTTTTAAAGAGTTTGGAGTTAATATTGAATTTTTATCAAGACTAAAAACTCCTAAAGAGACTAAAGAAATAGCGACTAAAATTGCTGCTGGGGCAGTTGATGTTGTAATTGGCACTCATAAAATGCTCTCTGATTCCATAAAGTTTTGTGACTTAGGGTTGGTAGTGGTAGATGAAGAACAACGCTTTGGAGTGGCCCATAAAGAAAAATTAAAGCTTTTAAGATCTTCTGTAGATTATTTAACAATGACTGCAACACCAATTCCACGTACTTTACAGTTGAGTTATCTTGGAATTAAAAATTTATCAATTATAGAAACTCCTCCTCCGAAGCGTCAGGCGATTAAAACTTATGTGGTAAAATATGATGAACATACTGTTAAAACTGCTATTGAAAAAGAATTAAAGCGAGGTGGTCAGGTATTTTTTGTGCATAATCGAGTTGAAGATATTGAAAGTGTTCATTGTAATATATCCGATTTAGTTCCAGATGCGAGAATAATAATTGCTCATGGACAACTTCCAGGACGTGAATTAGAAAAACGCATGAAGGATTTTTATGCACATAAATATAATATTCTAGTGGCCACCACTATTATTGAATCGGGAATCGATATACCCGATGCAAATACTATGATAATTGATCGTGCAGATACTTATGGTTTATCACAGCTTCATCAATTAAGAGGGCGTATTGGCCGTTCGGATAAAAAAGCTTATGCTTATTTTTTAATACCTAATGATCGCACTCTTTCCACAATTGCCAGTAGACGTTTGCAAGCATTGCAGACCTACTCAAATCTTGGGTCTGGATTTGCAATTGCATCTTCTGATTTAGATATTCGAGGGGCCGGAGATATTTTAGGAGCAGATCAATCAGGGCATATTGAAAGTATTGGTCTGGAACTTTATATGCAACTTCTAGAAGAGGCAATCGCCGAGTTAAAAAGAGATGCTAAGACTAATCAGAAAGATCAAACCACAACTGCTGAGATTGAAAAAATTCATTCTTCGAGTAGTTTGAGTAGAAAAGATGTTGAGATTCAAACACCATATCCATCTTTTATTCCTCATGATTATATTGTGGATTCAGGAATTCGCCTTAAATATTATAAGAAATTATCCAACTCTCACCATCAAGAAGATTTGCTGGCCCTTAGAGAAGAGATAGAAGATATTTTTGGTAAAATCCCCACTGAATTAGATAATTTGTTGTTGATTTTAGAATTGAGAACAATACTGCGCGATTGTGCTATAACTTACTTAAGTGTTTCTAGTAGTGAGATTCATATTAAGTTTGATCAAGATGAGTTAAATAAAAGACCTCAATTAAGAGACCAAATTATTAAAGTATTTATGAGTAGACCCAAGATTTATAGATTAAAACCTGACTATTCTGTTACTTATTTTAGTAAAAAGACACCTATTACTCAAAAAGATCTATTAAATTTTTCAAAAAATATAATTCAAGAGATTGATGCTCTTTCTTTTTAGTATTTTCATATATACCATAGTTATATACTTGCTGATTTTAATATTTGTTAATTTTTATTATCAAAAGGATTTGTAATATGAAAATTTTGAAGATCAAATCTCTCACTTTCTTTTTATCTATTCTATTAATTGCATCTCTTGTTGCTTCTATTGCTACAAGTACTCTATGGGCGGCCCCCAAGAAAGAGACTGCAAATAAAGGGGGAGACACAATTGTGGCCATAGTAGAAGGACAAAATATTTATAAATCTGAATTTGATCAAAGTTTAGCACAAAACATTTTATTTCTTTCTAGTGAAAAAGCTACAAAAGAAAAAGTTTTAAAGGATTTGATAAATAGAAAATTAGGAATCATTAAAGCATATAAGACAAAATTAGAAAAAGATGATCTTGTACAAAGAAAAATGGAAGATGTTTTATACCACGCTCAAATATCAAAAGATCTAGGGCCATTACTTAAAGACATTAGAGTTAGCGATGATGAAGTAAAAAGATATTATGATCAAAACAAAGAGTATCGAACAGCTCAAATTCTTTTTAGATTAAGGGCCAATCCTTCTGATGCAGAAATTAGAGCAGCATTAAAACAAGCATTAGAAATATATGAAACACTTAAGAAAAGTTCTGATAAGTTTTCTGAGTTAGCAAACAAATATTCACAAGTTGATTCTGCTCCAACGGGAGGAGATATGGGATTTCAGCCGGTCATAAGATTAGCTCCTGAATATTTTAAGGCCATTGATGGAAAAGCAGAAGGTTATATTACAACTCCTGTGCGTACTCAATTTGGAATTCATTTAATAAAAGTAATTGCAGTTAAACCAGCTGATCAAATTAATTCTGATTTATATAAGAAAATTATTTATGACCAAAAACGTGATAAAATTTTAAACGAGTATTTTGCCTCTCTACAAAACAAATCATCAATAAAAATTTACAAAGAAAACTTGTAGATTTAATTTATAAAAAGTAAGGATCTAATTCTAATCATAGCTGCGGATAGCAAAGTGTTTTATTAGGTTTATTAGAAGAAAATTATTTTACAATCTGAATTATAACACAATCTATCGATACATATTTTCTGCAATCACACTGCTTTATTGATAGATAAACATTATAGTGGTTTATGCCGTTATATACGTGTATAATTACGGACGTGTATAATGCTAAATATGACTATTTAGGAGATAAATTTGTATATGCAATCAAAAATAAATTTTGTTAATTCTTTTTTTTCTAAATTTTCTAAAATTTCTAAAATTTCTAAAATTTTTATAAATTGTTCACTTCTTGTAATTGTAATTGTAATTGCATCTCCCACTATAGGTCATGCAAAATTACTTGATAAGATTTTGGCAGTTATTGATGATAAAATTATTACTTTGTCAGATGTTGAGAGAGTAAAAGAAAATCTTTCGCTTAGAAAACAAGTGGCCCCTCAAGTTTACAATTATGATGATCCCTCAAATGAAAAGATTGCAAACACACTAATCCAAAACCAAATAATCAGAAGTGCATTAGTAGATTCAGGTATTGTAGTGACCGATCAACATGTTGAAAGTGAGATCAAAGCATTGGAGAAAAGACTTAATTTTGATCGTGAGGCCTTAATTAAACTTTTAAATTCAAATAATGCTTCTTTTTCAGAGTATTTTGAATTAACAAGAACCGCGATAGAATATGATGCTTTTAGAACCACTATTCTTACCCCTCTAATTTCCATTCCTGAGCAGCAAATAAAAAATGCTTTCTATGTTAAAAATTCTTCAAATAAAACTATTGCTTTTAAATATAATTTAATCGATTTTTCTATCGATAAAAGTAAACTTACTTCGAATGATCAAATAAAAACATTGTCAGTTATGGTTAAAAAATTTCAAGAAACAGGGATTTTACCTGAGGAATACAAAGATATTGTTTTAACAGATATGGGCAATATGACGGAAGAAGGTTTGACTAGAGAGATGAGTGATGTTTTAAAGAAAACAGATGAGGGAACTGTCAGTGAGGCGATTTTAATTAACAATCAATACCATGTCTTCTTTGTGAAAACCAAAAATTTAGTTGAATCAGATTTATATTTAAAATCTAAAGATAAAATTGAAAGAGAGTTGTTTGAACAAGAGGCTAGCAAAATATTAAGTTCGCTATTTGAGAGAGAAAAAACAAAACACTTTGTAGAATATAATTTGTAATTTGCAATTGCAAATTACAAATTACAAATTACAAATTACAAATTACAAATTACAAATTACAAATTGCATGTATAACATGACGTATGAATTATGATTTATGTATCACAGGGGCATGAACGTTCTATAGGCCCTGAAGTTTTCATTAAAAGTTATCTATCACTTAAAAAAGATTATGAACGCTCAAATTTTATATTTGTTTGTTTTAAAAAATCTTTAGAAGATACACTCCTTACTCTAGATATGGATTTTGAATTTTGGGAGAATGGAGTTTTCCTTGTAAATAAGAAGAATAAGAGCAAAAACTTTTTAAAGTGTATTTTTGTAGATCTTTTAGATGTAGTAGATAATGAATCTTCGTTGTCATTACCACAATCTACTCGCACCTTAACTCTTGCGATAAATCAGGTTGCAAATGCTAATGATGTTTTATTAACTTTGCCAACATCTAAAGATCAACTTATTTTAAATGGAGTGCAATGCAAAGGATACACAGAATTCTTTCGCTCATTTTATAACAACCCAAGTATTTCCATGCTTTTTGCTGCAAAAAAAAATAAATATGTACTTTTAATAACTGATCACATTCCTCTTCGAGAAGTTTGCTCAAAGATAAATTCTTCACTTATCCACCAAAAGGTGGGGATAACTGTGAATAATATTAAAAAATACTTCAAACACCAAATTAAGAGAGTGATTTTTGCAGGAATTAATCCGCATGCTGGAGAAAATGGTCTTTTAGGTGACGAAGAAAAAGAAATTTATTCTGCAGTGACATCACTTTCGAGAGAGGAAAGTTTTAAAGATATAGAGTTATTAGGTCCATATTCTGGAGATGCATTGACATTTTATTCCAGAGAAAATAGCAACGATTTGCTTGTATATATGTTTCATGATCAAGCATTAAGTTATTTCAAATCGAAGTATGGTTTTTTAGGATTAAATATTACTTTGGGTCTTCCTTTCTTGAGAATGAGTGTTGATCATGGAACTGCTTTTGAATTGTATGGGAAAAACCAAGCAGATTATCTTGGTGCTACATACTTACTTCGAAAAGCGCTTTTGGTTTCTTAATAGTTTCTTATAGTTTCTTAAAAATTTCCTTAAGTATTTTCTTAAGTATTTTCTAAATAAAAAATGGAGTGAAAAATATATGGACGAGATAACTCTCTATAATGCTAAAATTCATAATTTAAAAAATTTAAATTTATCAATTCCTAAAAATACTTTAACTGTTATTACTGGACCTTCTGGTTCAGGAAAATCGTCGCTGGCATTTGACACAATCTATGCCGAAGGACAACGCCGTTACATGGAGTCCCTTTCATCCTATGCTCGGCAATTTTTAGAGCAATTTTCTTCGACCGAAGT
>JADGAM010000012.1:43083-47058 GCA_015232015.1 Oligoflexia bacterium
CATTGGAACTGCTCATTGTACCAAGTGTGGAAATGTTATTAATCGACAATCGGCCCAACAAATTACCAACTCTATTATGAAATTGCCGGCCAATAGTAGATTAGAAATCCTGGCCCCCATTGTGAAAAAACGCAAAGGGGAGCATAAAGAAGAGTTATCAAAATTTATGTCGTTAGGCTTTTCACGAGTAAGAGTAGATGGAGAAATTAAAAATCTTGATAGCGATTTAAATATAAATAAAAATCAAATGCACAACATAGAAATTATTATTGATAGAATATTACAAAAAGAAGGAATCAAAAAACGCCTTAACGATTCTGTGGAACAGGCGTTAAAGATAGGAGAAGGAGATTTATTATTAATAGTTAATGGCACAAATGAATTATTTTATAGTGAAAAAAATTCTTGCCATCACTGTGACATAAGTTTTCCTGAATTAGAACCCAGAAATTTTTCATTCAATTCTCCTCTAGGGGCCTGTGAGACATGTAATGGACTAGGAAGTACAAAACAAATTGATGACAGCTTAGTTATTGTTAATAAAAATCTTTCAATAAATAGTGGAGGGATTGCACCTTTGGCCAAAAAAAGTTCTTTTATCTATCATATGGTAAGCACCATTGCTGATGAAGAAAAAGTAAATCTAGACACTCCCATAAAAGATTTACCTAAGAAATTTTTAAACACCGTACTTGATGGTAGTAGTAAAATATATAGCTTTCATTTTACAACTGAAAACTCTGTCTTTAAATTTAAAAAAGCATTTTCTGGAATTCATAATTGGTTACATCGTAAATACTATGAAACTAGTTCTGAAAAAGTTCGTAGTGACTTACAAGAATATATTAACACTGAAAATTGCACAACTTGCGGTGGCAAGCGCTTAAACTCTTTTGCTTTGGCCACTAAAATTCAAGATTTGTCTATAATGGATTTTTGTGATCTTTCAATTGAAAATGCTTATCAATTTGTTAAAAAATTAAACAAAGAACTTAAAGGAGAAGCAGCACAAATTGCAGAAAAACCATTAAAAGAAGTGGCAGAGAGATTGGGTTTTCTGCTTAACGTAGGATTAAATTACTTAACGCTTAATCGAAGTGCCGCCACTCTGGCAGGAGGAGAAGGACAACGAATTCGCCTGGCCACACAAATAGGTTCATCACTTACAGGAGTTATTTATGTTTTAGATGAACCTAGTATTGGTTTGCATGCTCGTGATAATGAACGCCTAATAAAAACTCTCTTTTCTCTTAGAGATTTAGGAAACACTGTTTTAGTTGTTGAACATGATGAAGAAACTATTCGCTCTGCCGATCACATTATCGATATGGGGCCAGGAGCTGGCATTCATGGGGGCGAAGTTGTGGCCCAAGGGAAAGTTAGCGAGATAATAAAAAATGAGAAATCATTAACTGGAAAATATTTATCAAACAAGGAAGCTATTACCTATACACCTCTTGAAAATCGTAGGATAGACGTCTTAAATGGTAAGAGATGGAAAGAAGGGGAATATATTTATTTAAAAGGTGCTACTGAAAATAATTTAAAAAATTTAGATGCCAAAATCCCACTCCACTCTTTTGTTTGCATTACAGGTGTTAGTGGTTCAGGAAAATCTACTCTGATTCATGACATATTAGTTCCGGCGGTAAGTGCTAACTTAAAAGTAAATAAAACAAGTAAGTTCTATAAGACAAGTAAAACAGATAATGCAAGTAAAACAAATAAAACAAATAAAAAAGATACTACTAAAAGTAGCAATGGTGAAAAAAGAAAAAATAATTTTAAAACTATCGAAGGTATTGATTCAATAACAAACATTATCGAATTAGATCAATCTCCAATTGGTAGAACGCCAAAATCCAATCCTGCCACCTATTGTGGAGTTTTTGACAATATTAGAACAATTTTTTCAGAGACTAATGAAGCAAAAGTTCGAGGCCACAAACCCGGACGTTTTAGTTTCAATGTTAAGGGTGGACGTTGTGAAAGTTGTGAAGGCAGTGGAGTAAAAAAAATTGAAATGCATTTTATGGCCGATGTGTACATTACTTGCCAAGAATGCAATGGAAAACGTTATAATAGTGAGACACTTTCAATTCTTTATAGAGGAAAAAATATTGCTGAAATTTTAGATATGTCTATTGAAGAGGTATATTCTTTATTTCAAAATCATAAAAATATTTCTCGTGTACTAGGTACTCTTGTTAATGTTGGACTAGGCTACATGAAACTTGGTCAGCCCGCCACTACACTTTCGGGAGGAGAAGCACAAAGATTAAAATTATCTAGGGAGCTTGGAAAAAATTCCAAAGAACATTGTTTGTATGTGTTAGATGAACCAACCACAGGATTGCATTTTAATGATATTAAGATTTTACTAAAGGCCATTCATTTATTGGTAGAAAATGGTCATTCAGTAATAATTATTGAGCATAATTTAGATGTGATAAAAACCGCTGATTATATAATTGACCTTGGACCTGAAGGTGGGGATCAAGGAGGAAAAATTATTTTTGAAGGCACAGTTAATGAATTAGTAAAATCTAAAAACAACTTGTATAATTCATATACAGGTAAATATATAAAGAAAATATTTTCAAAATAGGAACTATAGCAAATCATCGAGAGTAAGAATATGTTGGAAATATTTACTGTTTTTCACGCCGGAAGTAACTCCATTTGCGGCCACTAAAATTTTTTCAATAGAGATTTTGGATGGTAAATTTAGTTTTTCGATTTTTTGTTTGACCGAATGGACCACTTCCATTCCTATTGGTTTATGGTGATATTTAAATTCGGCCACTGAACATACCTTATCTTTTCTCCAAATGAGGTAGTCTATTTGAACACCACTATTGGAAGAACTTGTTGTAGGTTGGTGGTTGCTTCTAGTATTAATAGTAGAAAAAGAGTTGAAAGATTTTCTTTGAAAATAGGGGCCCATATTTTCAATATCTGTTAAGTCGATGTGAGATGCTTTTAAAATTGATAGAAGTGAATCCTCGCAAAAACGTTCAAATGTAAAACCTAAATATTGGTCAAAACTAGAGTAAGTTATTGATTTGAAAAGATTTACTCCTTGTACATTACGTTTAATAAGATTTTTATTTAAATGAATATACCTGAAATAAAAAATTAAAAAATAGTCAATTAATTTATATTTTTGTGTTCTTGTTTTAGTTTTAAAATTATCAAAATTTGCTTTCAAAGCATTTTTTGTGTTCGAGGTATTATAAATATTGGGAAGAGAGATTGGTTTATATTCTCTAACAAACTGTGCTCTAGTTAAATTTTGTAAGTAACCACTAAGTCCTCCGCCTTTGGATATTTTAATCTCATTTGCAATATCACTCATTCCCATAGAATATTTGGAAAGCAATTCAACTATAGATTGATAGATTTTTATTGAACGAAATTGTTCTTTAAAAAGCGTATCATATTCTTCTAAAAAAAATCCATTTGCTGAAAAACATAACTGATTGAGATTTTTCTCTATAGATAATGATGGGTCTATTTGCTCAAGATATTTAGGTATCCCTCCAAGACACATATAAAGCATGGCCTTTTCATGAGTACCCCTATGTTTAATAAACGCTGCCGATTCTTGCGGAGAGAGCGACCCTAGACATATTTCAAGTGTTTTTCTATTATGAAGTGCTTTTGAATGAACAATGTGTTTAACCATAAAATTTGCTACAGAACCGCATAGAAAGAGTACAATATTTTTATTGGTCATGGACCATCTATCCCAATACAATTTTAAATCAGAAATGATATTAGTTCTTTCTGCGGCCATCCAGGGAAATTCATCGAATACTAAAATATGTCTACCAGTGCTTATTATCTCTCCTAGTCCTTGAAAAACTTCTCTCCAATTTTTAGCTGCCAATTTTACTCTATAAGTTTGTGTTGATAAATCTGAAAGAAATTGATCGATTTGAATATTGCTACTTTCCCCTTCTATTCCTTCAA
>JADGAM010000130.1 GCA_015232015.1 Oligoflexia bacterium
ATCAACCATAACTGAAAGTGTTCCTGAGGGTGCATTTGCTATAGCTCGTTCGAGACAAGTAACAAAAAATGATATGGCCAAAAGATTTTTACCCAAAAAAGCATAAAAGATGATATAATCTTGGCCTTTAAACAAAAAGATCAAACAATATCAAACAATAAGGAAACTTTGTAAATATGTGTGGAATAATAGGATATATCGGATCTCAAAATGCTGTTGATGTAATTATGAATGGTCTTACAAAATTAGAGTATAGAGGCTATGATTCTGCTGGGATTTGCGTTCGAGATGTAAATGCAGATGATGATAGTGATGATAATATTACTAAAAGTAAGCTGGATATTTACAAAGTAGTAGGAAAAATTCAAAATCTTAAAGACTTCATAAAAGATAAAAATATCTATTCAAATATAGGAATAGGGCACACCAGATGGGCCACACACGGTGGTGTGGTTAATGAAAATGCCCACCCTCATGGTGATCAAAAAGTGGCCATTGTACATAATGGAATAATCGAAAATGCGGCGGAATTAAGAGAGATGCTTATTAAAGAAGGGCATATATTTTATTCAGACACAGATTCAGAAGTATTTTTCATTCTAACTAATAGATTAATGAATGCTGGTCACACTCTTCGAGAGTCGGTAGGGTTAGCGTTTGAAAAAATTGAAGGTAATTCTGCCTTTGTTGTAATCGATCATCAAGGTCGAGAAATTATTACTGTAAGAAGATCTGCTCCTCTAGTTTTAGGAGACAATAAAGCAAGTGATGAGGCCTTTGTTTCATCTGATCCTTACGCTTTGGTTGGCTATGCTGATAGGTTATATTTTCCAGAAGATAGAGTTGTTAGTGTGTTAAGTTGTTCTAACAAATATAATAATAATGATCACAAAAAAATTAGGATGTATGAATTAGACGGAAGTGAATCTACAAGATTTTATATGCAGGCCCAAAAAATTGAACATTATGAATGTGATAAAGGGCAATTCGAGCATTACATGCTTAAAGAAATTTATGAACAACCAGGGCTAATAAGAAACTGGCTTAGATATTATTTAGAGGGTGAGGGGGAAAATATTTTAAATAAAGTTGCAGAACAAATTTCTGTAGCTCGCAAAGTGCACATTGTGGCCTGTGGAACTGCTTGGCATGCAGGACTTGTTATTAGAGATTATATAGAAAAATACACTCGTATTTTTACTTCTGTAGATTTGGCCAGCGAATTTAGATACAGGAATCCAATACTAAATCCCAATGAAGATGTCGCAATATTTATTAGTCAATCTGGAGAGACTGCAGACACATTAGCAGCTCAAGAACTTTGCAAAAAGGAAGGCATTAGCACATTTTCAATCATTAATGTGGAAAACTCCAGTTTATATCGAAGTTGCCAGCAAAATTTACTTATTAAAGCAGAGATTGAAATTGGAGTTGCTAGCACTAAAGCATTTACTTTACAAGTACTGACTGGATACTTACTTGCATGCAAAATAAGAGATAAATTTATATTAAATGTTGATAGCGTTCGACCTTCTTTACCTCTTGTTAGTAATTCAAATAGTAATTCAAAAAAAGATATGAAGAAAGATATTAGTAGATTTGCCAATAAAATAGAATTACTACTTACAAAAGATAAAGAAATCCAAGAAATTGCGGGTGAATTATTTAATAAAAAAGGTTTTATTTACACCGGAAGAGGAAATTATTTTCCTATTGCTCTAGAGGGAGCTTTAAAATTAAAAGAGATTGCTTATGTACATGCTGAAGGATATGCAGCAGGTGAATTAAAGCATGGTCCAATTGCATTGATAGACGAAGAAATGGTAAATGTCGCTATTATTGGTCCAGAGCTTTACGATAAGACACTTTCAAATATTTCTGAAATAAGAGCGCGTAAAGGAATCATTTTTGCTATGGGGCCGGAAAATGTCAAAAATGCATTAGGTAAAAATGATTACTTTATACCTTTGGATTTCAGTGATAAAACTGATTTGCATCCAATATACATAAATATTGCAACTCAATTATTTGCTTACTTTGTAGCAAAATACAAGGGTACAGATATTGATAAACCTAGAAATCTTGCAAAATCAGTTACTGTAGAGTGAGATGAAGTAAGATTAGATAAATAGCGAGCAGTGTTACTATGAATCACCCAGGAATTAAATTAAATCAGCAGCAGTCAGAAGCAATCACTCACAATAATGGTCCCATGATGATTTTAGCAGGTGCAGGCTCAGGAAAAACCAGAACCATAGTTGCTAAAGTTTCTCATTTAATAAGTTCAAAAAAATTTTTTTCACGTGAATTGTTGGTACTTACCTTTTCAAATAAGGCAGCTCGCGAAGTACGAGAACGAATTGAAAATACTCTTTATACAGCTAACACAAATGATGACATATCAATTACGTATTCAAGATTTGGTAGTCATTTGAATGTTACTACCTTCCACTCTTTTTGTGCTTTTGTATTAAGAAGTGAACATAGTTATTTAGGTCTTGGAAGAAATTTTACCATCTACGATGAATCTGAGTCAAAAGCAGTAGCTCAAGCTGTATTAGCTAAAAAAGGAATAAGTCCAAAAGAAATTTTGCCCTCTGAAATTTTATATTTCATCGAGGAGGCCAAGAATATGGGTTATTATCTTGGAAGAGATACGAGTAAAATTTCTTGGCATCAACATAAAGAAAAGCGTTTTCGTCCTATAGAAGAAGATGAATTTTTTCATTTTTTTTCAGAATATGAATCAGAGTTACATCGTTCTAATGCTGTTGATTTTGGTGGTCTTATAACTGGTGTGTTAAAACTTTTTGAGAATTTTCCTGAGATATTAAAAAAATATCAAGAACGTTATAAATATATTCTAATAGATGAATATCAAGATACAAACAAAGCACAATTTGATTTAATGGCCCATCTTTCCTCTGTCCATAAACATATTTGTGTAGTTGGAGATGAAGATCAATCCATTTATTCTTGGAGAGGGGCCTCAATAAATAATATCTTAGATTTTGATAAGGTTTTTCAAGATGCGAAGACATTTAAGCTAGAGCAAAATTATCGCTCGACAAAAACTATTATCGATGCTGCTGCCTCTGTAGTTTCAAAAAATGATATGCGTTCAGATAAGACTATCTGGACTGCTAATCAAATTGGTGATGCCATTGATATTATCGATTGCCCTAGTGATCGAGATGAAGGTCGTTTTGTGGCCGAAGAGATTTCGAAGCTACGTGCTAGAGGTGTGAAATATAGTGATATTGCAATTTTTTATCGTAACAACTCCCTCTCTCGTATAATAGAAGATAATTTAAGAATGAATAGAATTCCATACAAAGTGGTTGGTGGAATAAAATTTTACGAGAGAAAAGAGATTAAAGATATTTTGGCCTACTTAAAGATGGTAATAAATCCCAAAGACAATCTTTCTTTAGTTCGAGCAGTAAACAACCCTTCTAGAGGAGTTGGTGTACAAAGTTTAAGAAAGATCGAAATATTAGCTGAAGAAAAAAATGTTTCTATGTGGGAGGTAATGTTATCAATATCGGAATCGATGTTGATAAATTCAATTGAATTAAGTGAATTGAAACTTGGAAACAAAGTTAAAACAGAGATAGTAGCGTTTGTCGAATTGATTCGTCAAGCAAAAGAAATGGACGTGAATGGTTCGTATCCAAGCAAGATTTACAAAAAAATTCTAGAGCAATCCGGTTTATTAGATCAGTATAAAAAAGATAAAAAATATGAATCACAAGCAAGAGTAGAAAACTTACAAGAGTTATACAGTGGTATTAAACAATATGAAGAGCATGTAGGAAAAAAAGAAGAACCCACATTGCTAGGTTTTTTAGAGGGAATTTCTCTCGATGCTTCTGATATCGAAAATAAATTAGGACTAAATACAAATGCAAGCACAACTGCAAATTCTGGAAATGGCGAGATGATTGAAGGTGGAGGCCCAGAAGACGTCTCTTTAATGACAGTTCACAGCGCGAAAGGTCTAGAGTTTCCTTATGTATTTTTAGTGGGAGTAGAAGATAATGTTTTTCCTTCTTACCAAAGCTTAGAAGGCAAAGGAATGGCCATAGGGTTTAATAGAGAGATGGCCATTGAAGAGGAACGGAGACTTTTTTATGTGGCAATGACGAGGGCCATGGTTAAGCTGCATATAAGTTTTTCTCGAGGAAGAATGCTTTTTGGGCAATTAAAATTTAATTCTATTGGAAGGTTTTTAGGGGAGATTCCTGGAAAGTTTTGTAATATAAAGCAATTTAGCAGTATGCATGGATTTAGCAGAGAGGAGAGAAATTCAAAATCAATTGAATCAATTGCAAATGCATATGTCTCTGATGCAGTTGATATAACTCGTAAAAATTTGAGATCATCTTCAAATTCCAGATCGACGTTGACTTCATCTCCACTTTCAATTTCAAGTTCAATTTCAAATCCAAGAAATCAAAACAAAATTGCTAAAAATGTTCATATTTCAGATAATGAATCAAATAATACTTATTTTAAAAATTCTAAAGTTATTCATAAAATCTATGGTGAGGGAATAGTTGTTCAAGTGGAAGGTCGTGCTGATAATGAAAAAGTTTGGATTAGATTTATGAATGGTACTACAAAACAATTTTTAGTAAAATTCGCTCCCATTTGCCATAAATAATAATATTGTTGTCTTGGCCATCACTATGTCCCTTACAAATTTTCAATTTTTATATTATGTTTGTAATTGTACATTAATGTAATTAATTACATTACACATAACAAACTTAGGTATTAGGTATAAAAATATGTTTAAAAAAAATTTGAAATTTAAAATAGTAATAGCAGTAATTCTTATGGTCTCTTTGATTATTGGAGGATCATTTTTTTATATATCATCCAAAATTTCTCCTGAAGAGATAAGAAAAATAATAATTAGCACTTTATCTAAATCATTTCCTGATGCGAATGTAGAATTAACAAAAGTAGATTACTCTGTAGGGTTTTCATTTAAGTTTAAAATTCAAAATTTAAGTATAATTCCAAAATCAACTACCACTAATTCCATTAGCGCCCCGCTCTTTTCAGTAAATGAAGCGGAGGTAAGGATTCCATTTTGGGCGCTTATTACTGGTGGTGGAACCATTGATATTTTCGTTAATAGGCCGTTTGTAGAATTTATTATGTTTGCGAAAGATGATAATAACTGGAAGCGGGCCATGGGAACTTCACAGCTTTCTTCCCCTTCAAATACGTCTTCAACTTCCTCTTTGATGACTGAGCAAAAAAATCAAGTAAAAGTAATTAATTTTTTAATTAATTCATCATTAAATATAAAATTTACTGATATCGATCTTAAGTATAATTTACAAAATAATACCTCCGGTCACATAACTTTATCTCGTTTTTTACTTAAAAATTTGAATTTGAAAAATGCAACTGCTTTTGAATTGGCATCTAAGATTGAATTGATAACAAAAGATCAAGCAGTAATTGCTTTAGATAGTATTATAGTTGGACACATAAATATTCACGAAATTATTTTGAATAAAGATATTCGTTCATCAATAGTAATAAAATTAGAAAACATGCAACACCCTTTAATTAAAGGTATAATTCCAACCATTAAAAGTGACATTGATTTAACAGTTAAAAGGGATAATGGAAACATTCTTGTTTTAACAAAGACTGATATTGGTTCGATGGGAAATATCAATGGTTCAATATCTATTCTAAAAGAGGTAATTGAAGTTAATGAAATTGATACTTCTCTTGGAATGAAAGATGTTTTAGAAATATTTGCTCCAACCATCAAGGTGATAGATGCGAATAATTCTAAATTCAAACTTACTGGAAATGTTATTATAAAGGATAAAAAAATATTACCAAAATTAGATTTTAGTATTCAACCGGCCATTAAAGTTAATGTGGATAATGTGCCAGGAGACTTACAGACAAAGATGCATGGAAGTTTGATAAGGGATGATATCAATTTAACTGTAAATAATTCTATTTTTAAAGGCGGTGTAGATATTCATATTGCAACTTCATTTGATATTAATAATCCTGTAACTGACTTATCCAAGTTGAATGTAATTAGATCAGAAGTTTCTATAGCAGATTTAAATATTTCTAAAGAGTTTATACAAAAAGCTTTATATGATAAAAAAAATAACAATAACAAAGATGATAAATCATCCTCCTCTGCCACAACATCAACTACTAACACTAACATTAACACAATTGCAACCACATCTACTGCTACAACAACATTTTCTGATACAAATGTTGCTGTAAAAACAGGTCAACAACCCCTTGCAAATACAAAGGCAAATACAAAGGCAAATACAAAGGCAAATACAAAGGCAAATACAACTACTTCTTCTAATAATAATTCAAACTTACTACCTCCCGCAACGATTCAGATTAAGTGTAGCAAAGTTAAAATTGGAGATGAACAATTCGATGGTAGTGCAAATATTTCCATGAAAGAAAATCATCTTGGATCAGATGATTTTAATTTTTCTTTTTCTAAAGGTAAGGGCAATATATCTTTTTTAGTTCAATTATTATCTGAAACATCCAAAAAAGTTCAATGGAAATTTTTATTAAACAACTTGAATTTGAATTCACTCAAATCTTTCTTACCACCTATGCTAGAGGAGATAACTGGTGTTTTTACTGGGAAAGTTGACGGTGATTTAAATATTACTACTGTCTCATCTGCAACTGGCGCTGGAGGCGGATCTGGAAAAAATAAAGTTGCAGCGGAACAAAGAGATCAAAACATTGTGAGTTCTAAGATTAATTATTTTAATCATAATCTTGATTATGATTTGAAAATTATAAATGGTGAATTAAAAGGAATAAAAATTAATGAAATTATTAGTGGCGTGATAAGCAAAATCCCATATGTTTCAGAAGTTATTGCTCAAAAAAATTATAAAGTTAACAATGAATTTGATAAGCTTTATTTAAAAGGTAATTCCAAAAAAGATAGTTTATTTATAAGTGAATTTGAATTTACTAGTGCAAAAAATAAAATTGAAATGAAAGGCAAAGGAATTCTTTACGCTGCTGAAACAAGAAAACAAAGTAATATTGAGTTAGATTATATTGATCATACAGATATACTTGCACCGATATTGGAAAAAAATATTGGAGTAAATATGTTGCCACTTAAATTATCAGGAATAGGATTTAATTTAACCCCTGATTATATCTATACTTTAGAAAAATTGGCAAAACTTGCTATAAATAAAAATAAAGATAAGCTTACTCAAAAAGTAAAAAATGAGTTGCAAAATAAAGTACAAGATATTTTAAATAAGAGTGGAGTTTCAAATGATGTAAAAAATACTGTTAATAAAATTTTACCTAAGATAAATCTTGATGGATTAAAATTTGGAAATTAATTTTAAATAAATAAAAAGATGATCATAAAATAAAAAAAGGATAGCTTTATGCAAGATCAAGATATTAAAGAAAGTCTTAAAAGAAAAATTGTTAATAACACTATTCCTCCTCTTGAATGGAAGGATGGACAACTTCTCTTATTAGATCAGAGACTTCTTCCTCATCAAGAGATAATTTTAAAGATTGATACTCTAGAAAATTGCTATGCGGCCATAAAAGATATGGTAATACGAGGAGCACCTTGTATCGGTTTTACTGCCATATTTGGAATGGCATTATGGGTTTCTTCGCAATTTAAAAAACAAGTTGCTGAAATTAATATTGATGATTTCTTTAAGGCCGCCGATTATTTAAATGGTGCTCGCCCTACTGCTGTTAATTTAAAATTTGAAATTGAGAGAACAAAAAAGATAGCTCAAGAGATGAAAAATAAAGGGCAAAATATTAGAGATCTTTATGATGAATTAGTAATATTAGGACAAAGTGAAATCGATATTACATATGAACGAAACTTTCAAATGGCGCAGTTTGCACATCAAGAGCTTATTAACATTTATGGAAAAAATAACAAATTAAATAAACCATTACGTTTGATGACCCATTGTAATACAGGCCATCTTGCTTGTGGTACTCTTGGAACTGCCCTGGGAGTTATCTCTTATTTAAATCATATCGGCCTGGTTGATAAGGTATGGGTAGATGAAACAAGACCATACATGCAAGGGGCCCGTTTAACCTCTTATGAATTACATAAACAGAAAATTCCTCATGATGTAGTTGTTGAAGGGGCCGCTTCATATCTTATGCAAAAAGGTTTAGTAGATGCAATTTTTGTAGGTGCTGATAGAATTGTTAAAAATGGAGATACTGCCAATAAGGTAGGTACATCTACATTAGCAATTATTGCTAAAAATTATAAAGTGCCATTTTTTGTAGTGGCCCCACTTAGTTCATTTGATAAAAATCTTCATTCTGGAGAAGAGATTGAAATAGAGTTACGAGATCAAGAAGAGATTTTATCTTTTAGAGGAAGCCGTGTAGCACCTTTTGGTGCAACTTCCTTAAATCCAAGTTTTGATGTTACAAGAGCGGAATTTATTTCGGGAATAATATGTGAAAATAAGCTTTATAAAGCAGGTGAATATAAGTTTTGACAAATTTAAATGTTTTAAGATCGTCAATTGATATAGGCTCTAACTCCATACTTCTTTTAATTGCTAGAGTTGCTGAAATAGTTAAAATAGTTAAAATAAATTCCTATGAAAGCAGTTTCGACCAAGATCGAAACGCTGTCAATAGGACCATGATGTCAGCGATCACGACAGGAAGTCGCGATCGCGCAGACGTAGCAGATTCCAACACTTTAACAACCTCTCCTTTTCTCTCGGATATCGAAGAATATAGTTCCATTACCGAATTAGGAAAAGGAATAAATCAAAGTGGAATATTTTCTAAACATTCTATGGAAAATACTTTTAATACCTTAATGGATTATAAAAAAATTATCCAAGCAAAAGGTATGGATCACACAAAAACTCTAGTTACTGCTACAGAAGCGGCAAGAAGTGTGAGTAATTTTTATAAAATAAATTTCGGCCAAGGCGACCTAAATGCTGTCAATAGGACCACGATGTCAGCGAGCGCGAAAGAAAGTCGCGATCGTGCAGACGTAGTAGATTCATATTCGTTTTTTGAAAAAATTCATAACGAAATTGGCTTTAAAGTAAATATTTTATCTACAGAAGGAGAAGCATACTATTCTTCCATGGGTGTTTGTCTTGGAATAAGTAATGAGCTAAAAGCAAAGAAAGAATTTATGGCCATAGATTTAGGTGGCGCCTCAACTGAACTAATAAAAATAAAATTATCAAATGAGATCACTGCTGCTCCATGCTTTTCTGTATCAGAGAGTGTGAGTCTTCCTATAGGTGCTGTCCGCGCCCAAGATTTTCTTATAGAAAATAGAGAGGTTGGAGAAAGTGGAGAAAATAAACTTAATGATTATCTAGATAAGATGTTTGCAAAAGAAATTACACCAAGTTTTATAGATTCATTTAAAAATAATAAAATTGAAACTGTTTGCTTGGCCGGTACTTTTGTCTTATTGGCCAATATTTTATTTGGAAATTACACTACTTTTAATCCTAGTACACATGGCCTGCAAGTGAGATCTGCTGATTTAAAAACTTTTTTAGAGATGAATAAACTTTTGTCAGCTGAAAAATTAAATGAAAATTTTCCTTGTTTAGGAAAACGAGCATCTAATTTTATTGGTGGATTAATGGTTGCTAAAAAATTATTAACATATCTTGATATTGATAAATTTGAAATATCAACATATGGGCTTAAATACGGAACTCTTTATGAGGGGGAAATAAAAGATGAGTTTCTTTTCAAAAAATGATTCGCAAGAAAAAAGTAAGGCATATGAAAAAACTTCTGAAAAAACATCTCCCGCCATAAAACAAAGAACAAGTGGTATGAGTAAGAAGTTTTATGAGGGAGATATTATTTTTCTTCAAGGCGATCCTATAATTGACTTGTTTATTATAGCTAAAGGAGAGGTGCAACTGTATAAAAAAGGAGGTAGCGGCCGTATTGTTCCGGTTGGTTTACTGAAACAACAAGAGTTTTTAGGAGTTTCTGATTTATTTACTACAAAAATTTGTTCAATTACTGCTAGGGCCTTAACTGATGTTGAATTGATTTCAGTATATGGTGATGATGTGGAAAAAATCGTAAATCAATTACCTGATTGGGTACAAAAATTAACAAGTACTTTATCAGAAAGACTTAATTCTTCAAAAGAGATATTAAGTGAACAAGGAATTTCTGATGAACGTTTGCATTCTCTCAAAGAATTCTCAAATGAAGAAGAGGTTAAAATCAGAAAAGTTATAGATGAATATATTAAAAATAAAAAAAATAATTGATATTATCAAATGCAATAATCGCTTTTTCCACCTTTTTTCTCAATCAGTTTAATTTCTTTAATTACAATTTTTTGAGAATACATTTTTAACATATCATAGATAGTTAAAGCAGCTACATTTACCCCAGTGAGCGCTTCCATTTCTACGCCTGTTTTATCATGAGCATGAACTGTTGATAAAATAGAGATGATAGCTTTTTTTGTATTATTTTTTAATTCGAAGTTAATATCTATATTTGCATAGTCTAATTTAATAGGATGACAGAATGGAATTATAGATGGAGTATTTTTTATTGCAAAAATTCCTGCAATAATTGCAGTATGAAAAATTGAACCTTTTTTACTAACAATCTCTGTGCAAATTTTATTTTTATCAAATTTGATATTTAATTGGGATAGAATCTCATAGGGAATAATTAATGTGGCCGATGCTTTAGCTGTTCTAAATGTGCTGATTTTATCTGATATATTTATCATCGACGGAAGTTTCGAGTTAAGAGTAGGAGAAGATACACAAGAAGTTGCAATAAGAGATGCGTTTCTTTTTATTTTTTTCATAAAATTATTATCCTAATTATTATTCTAATTATTATCCTAATCATTATCCACCGATATCACTCATGTAATAATCTGTTTCTAGCGGCCTAATTTTTGGTTTTGTATAAGAAATTTCTTCAATTATTGATGGGTAATCTTTAGCATCAACATTATGTAAATTAATAGTTTTTTCAGACATTAAACATGCTCGTAAATTACCATAGGAATCTAAACGCAACCTAGAACAGTTGTTGCAAAAAGGGTGTGATCTAGAAGCAATGATACCAATTTTAGCAACTAAATCTTTATCAATTTTAATCAAATAATTAATTGCAGTTGAGTCTACGGGCGTATTAATTTTGTTTATAATAAAATTAGAACTTAAATTATTGTTTGATTTAATTTGTTTCCAAATATTATTTATGTTCATTGGAAAATAATGGTCATTAAAACTATTTTTTACTCCTCCCATTTTAATTAATTCTAGAAAGCGTACTTCAATTCCTGTTTTGGCAGAAAAATGGATAAAATCTATTATTTCATCTTCATTGATATTTTTCATTATAACTGTATTAATTTTAATTTTAAAACCAAGAGAGCTTGCTTCTTCAATTAAAATAAATATTTTTTTAATATCTCCCCCACCCGTTATTTTTTGAAACTTCTGTGTATTTAAACTATCAACACTAAGATTAAGATGAATACAATTATTTGCCTTCAGCATAGGTAAATAACGACTTAACATCAAACCATTACTAGTGAGAGCAAATTTTTTAATGTCTTTTAATTTTCCAATCGTCTCTACTACAGATGTAAGATGATTGGATATTGAAGGTTCTCCGCCAGTTATTCGAATTTCGTCAATTTTTATAATTTCAACCAATAATTTTGTAATATTGGAAATTTCGTTACTGTTT
>JADGAM010000131.1 GCA_015232015.1 Oligoflexia bacterium
GCGGAGGCCATTGGGATTTCTGAATCTGATCTCAGATCGGAGATCAGATTCAGACTATCTTAGCATCTGAAATCATAATATCTAAACTAAATAAAATTAATTTTTCCCTAAGATATTGAGCGTGCCCATTTTTTGCGCCACTAATTTTTAAATAAAAAATATTTATCCATCAATTTTCTTTATTCTAATTTATTAAAATAATTAGAATTCATAAAAATAATTTCATAATAGCTATTGGTATCTTTATTTAGGATTTAATATTTTATAAATAATAAATATTTTCATAAGGAGGATTTATAACATGCCCGTTTATTCTAAAAAATTAATTTTTCCTATATTATCTCTAATAGTATTTTTTCATTCTATTTCAGCAATAGCAAGCAAAGTAGATGATGATGCTCAAGTGTGGGAAAAATATACAAAACCAGAATATGTTAATTGGTCTCAAAAACAAATAAATGGTTTTCATCTTTATATTGATCAAAATAATTTAACCTCTGATGACCTAAATAGATACTTAGCTAGAATTAATCCTAAAACCCCTGACTACAAAGTATATAAATGGATTTTGGATGTACATAAAGAAAAAAGATTTTATCGTTATTTAGATGGTGAATGTGTTGAATTTAACGTTGAATCTTTAAAAGTTGGTAACGTTAGTCTTCTCTATTGCCTAGATGAAAGCTTAAAAACAAATGAACACTGCCAAAAATTAAATCATCCTGACTATGTTCATTTAAATAAATTTGCAGATATGTGGCAACCAACTAAAGCAGTATTAGAAAGATATAACCAAAAATATTCTAAAAAAGATAACAAAAAAGATAATAAAAAAGATGATGACAAATTTGAAGGCGTTCCAAAATATGGATATATATCTGGTAAATTTGCATATAGATTTTCAAATGGTCTCAGAGTTTACGATCCAGATAAAAAAGAAATTTTTGTTTTAAAGATGGACGGCCTTTTAAAAAGAATTGCTCCTGCAAATGAAGCATTAGCAAAAGCTCTAAAAGATAACAATGATTATCAAAAGGCGATAACCAATTATTTAATTCCTAATGGGGATATGGGTGGTGTAGCAAAAAGTGATATGCAAACCTTTATTAGAAAAATGGATTTACTAAAATCTCAATCACCATTATTAACCCAATTTGATAATAATCCACATAAAGTTCCAACAAAAAAAGAGGTTAATAAAGTAGCACTTACCTTGATCAATCTTATTAGCATGCTTGATGATCGAAAAATTCCTCGTATAACTCAAGAAGATTCTAATCAAGTGGAAAAAACACTTAAGCGAGGAGATATCGCCTTTTATACTGCTTTAGATAATAACAATACTTATGCTATTAAATTCGGTCAAAATCTTGTTAACTCTGTTACTAAAAAACATCCTGAAGATACTGCCAATTCTACTCACGTAGAAATTTATGTAGGTAATGGGAAATTTGTTGAATCAACTATTCAACGAAGCAAACTTGGAGTTGGTGATGTGAGATATAGTGACATAAAGGCAGGCCGTTTTCATCACTCTGTCGGACATGAAGTTGAACGTAAAATTTTTCGTTTAAAAGATAAAAAAATGGCCGAGAGAGTTGCTGACATTGCTGAAAAAATGGCATCTTCATCTCTAAAAGAACGAACAGATAATTATTCATCAGTTCCCTCTGTATTTTCAATTTTTCGTTCCTCTGATTTTAATAAAAAAGGAAAACGCCACTATGTTCGTGCTGCTTTAAATGGAATAGTAACAGAAGAAAAAAATGTAATGCCTCCAACTAAAAATGGTCCTCGTCCATTTTTTTGTTCTACTTTGGCGGCCTTTATTTTACAGGCCGCTGATGGTGAACGTGTTGTTAAAAAAATTATAGATGAACATTCTACAAATTCAAAACCAATGAAAATGCCAGATTTCTCCGCAACTGCTGATGATAAAAAAATGAAAGAATTTTATAAATGGTCTGATGAATTTGTTGATCGTTACAAAGAAGAAATCGATAAGAATGCAAATTTTAAATATGATTATGTTACCATAACTCCTCAAGAGCTACGTAGTTATACTTTAAATCATCCTGAATATTTTACGGAAGTGGCACGTTTAGTTCCTTCAGAAAAAATTAAAAAAGGTTCAGTGAAAAATATAAAAAAAATGTAAGTTAAGTTAACTTAGGGACTCGCCCACCTACTTAAATTCTTTATTGTACACCGGGGTTACAAACAGGTAACAAACAGGTAACAAACAGGTAAATGTCATTGCTGCTATTGTTGTTTATACCCTTTACTCTCCATACACCTTCTTTTGTTTAGTTCATCGAATGAAGAATAACTTTTTTCATCTTTAATATTGGACGATAATTCACACTTATACTGATCATCTTTTACTTCTTCCAATGTCCTATTCTCGTTATACCAACGTCCGAAAGTACACCCATTCAGAAATATTATAGTCGCTGCGGTTAGAATAATTAAATAGAGTGATGAAAATAACAAATTTAGAAATTTCATAAAAAACTCCTATAAGTAATCTATTAATATACATCTCATGAATGTCTTATCCTGCTCCTACGTTGTCACTAGATTAGTGGATAGTCTACAAAATAAAATGTCACAAATTATTTTTATTTAGTTTTCAAAAATCTCTTTTTTCACTCTAACTCATCGGAAATATATATATATCTAATTAATTTTTTAAAAAATTAAAATTATAAAATCCAACACTGTTATTATAGCAATTATAGTGTTTGCAGTATTTACACTACTCAAATGTGTTTTTAATTATTATTTATTAGTTTATAACTGGAGAAAAATTTATGAACAAAAAAAACATTCTTTTAATTATTTCCTTATCATTATTATTTGTTTCATGCAAAGGCGGATCAAATGGTAGCGGAAGTTCTTCCTCCGATAGTGTGGAACTAAAAGCTAGAGAAAAATCCATCACTCTAGCATATTGCTATCAAGACCCTAATAGCAGTGTAGTGTGTGAGTATCCTGCTTTATGTGCTGATTCTCATTTTTCTGAACATCCAGAAACATGGTCTCAAGGCTGTATCTATGTTCCAGAAGTTGTAAAATATAATCTTTATTTCATGGAAGGCCAGCATATTTACTCTGCAACTGTTTCTACAAATAACATCGAACTTGTAAATTCTATGAAAGTTAATGATATGGTAAATGTTGAATATGTCCAACCCAATAAGGAAAGGCCTTATTGTACTATTAAAAGTGTTACCAACCCCAGCACTCAGGCCAAAATTACAGATATTCAAAGTGCAAGTTGTGAAGCTAAAGTAACTCAGTTTATGGGAGGAGATGCTAATACTACTATTGAACAAACAATTGAAACAAATGCTCAAGCTGAAAAGGCACGTTTAGAAGAATTTAAAACTAAATTAGAAGCTGAAAAAATTAAAGCTGGAATAACAACAGCAGCAGATACAACAACACAAGAAGATTAATTTTCACTCCTTCTCCTTCTCCTTCTCCTTCTCCTTCTCCTAGTAACAAATGAAAACAACAAATGAAATTTTACATATCGTATGAATTTATTTTATGTTAACATGATTTATAATTAAAATTATGCTTTAATAAAAGAAATTCACTATGATTATGTTAGGAATTATTTCTGCAATAGTTGATTTCACTTATTGCTTAAAATACATTAATGCATTTGCATTGCTTGGATATTTTTGTGAGATTGTAGTTTATTTATTTACTTCAAACCATTTTTTTAACCTAAGGAGGGTAAATGATATACAATAAATTTTTATTTTTACTTCTATTTTCACCTATTATTACAACCTCATTTATAACATCAACCTTAGTCTCGGCGGCAGATAGTGGAGGCACTTCTCAAGCTGCCCAATCGGCCAAAGAAGCTACTGAACAAAAACTTAAAACTAACATAACAACCCTAAAGACTCTGGATTCAGGTGTAATGCCAGAAGTGACAACACATTGTAATACTACTAATACCATTTCTACCATTCCAAAAAATCCTTCTAAAAATACTTCTAGCTACAAATGCAATGTAAATGATGGATCTGGCATGGTAAAACAATATGATTTTACAAATGGAATGATTAATTTAAAGGAGTGGGAAAGTAATGTAAAACTTCACTTATTAATTGGAGCACATTTTGATGATAAAAGAGTATTGTTGTCTGAAACAGGATTCAAACCATCATTTGTTGGCAAAGATGATAAACATTATAATATTGCTATTTCGGGAGATTTAGAGAAAGCTCAACTTAATTTAGATTTTGCAAAGGAAGAGTGTTTAAGTAAACTTGATGATAATTTATTTGATTCAATAATTTTTGACGCTCAAACTTGGAAATTTATACTTCATTCCACATATAATGAATCAACAAAAGAAATAAACTATAATATTTTAAATGCAATTTTAAACCAGTATTATCGTATTTTGAAACCTGGGGGCCTTTTATTTTTTGAAGGAAAAAAGACTTTTGCCTCTCATTCTCGTTTTGATATTGAAGAGGAAAAGGCACTTAAAGGTTTTTATGATAATATAGAAAAAAACTTTAAAAGTTTAAAATTTAAAAGTATTACCCATAGAGATTATACAAAAGATCTTCTTGACGAGAAGAAAGGTGTTAAATTGCCATATAAAGAAAAAAATAAAGGTAAGCTTGGTGATATTAAATATTATCCCATAGACACTAACTTTTCTATTTCAGAATATTATGTATTAGAAAAATAGAAAAACTTTTCCTCCCCCGGTTTATCCTTTTTTCTACTTTTACTATTATGCAATCTAAAACTCAGAACTCATTACTTAACCGCCACGGCCCCTAAGTAAGCATAATTAAGAAAAATTAAGAAGTAAAATAGCTTTATTATTTGTATTCTGTAGTTTTATCTATGCTAATTTACCCTCGTTAATTTAAATTAAAAAACGCTAAGTTAATTAGAATAATACATTGGAAAACTTATGACGTATGATAATTCTTATAAAGATTCAGAAGGAAGTGATCTCAATAACGGAGATAATGTAGAATTATTAGAGGACATAGAAATAACTCTTAGTAAGAATTCTGTTATTATTTTTAAAAAAGACAGTGTCTTCAAAAATATATCTTTAAGCAGTTTAACCCAACATTTTGAAGTCAAGGCAGAGTCAAGCAATAAGACAAAATATTTAATTTCTCCACAAACCATAGATTGTAGAAAAGTAAAAAAAATTAAGGAAGTTAAGAACTGAGATAACTAAATGTCTTAAGATGTGTGGATACATTTTGGCCTTGTATTCATTATCTTGTATTTTGATTTTTTGATTTTTTGATTTTTTGATTTTTTTAATTCTTACACTAAGAGTAATTTATGAAGTTCATTCCTAAACGCTCACTATCAGTACTATCATTATCTCTCTTATCCCAAGCTTATCTTTGGGCCGACTGTAATAATAGTAACTCTTTTTTTGTTACTCCTGACTATGTCAAAAAATCAAACTGCATCAAACGGATGTAAATTAAAAATTTTTTAATTGACTTGCGCACGTTAGAGCAATAATAAAGAGGAGTAATAATTTATATGTGAAGTTACTTTTTATATTAGTGTTTAAACTAAAAGAGGAGTTTCAATGAAAAAATCTAAAGTGCAAAAGGCCGTTGTCGTTGCCGCTTATGCTATGGCATTAACCGCAATGACTGATTCTGCAGTAACTAATGCTTCAACTTATGCAAAAGTTGGAAAAATTACCCCAATTAATTTAATATCGTCTTCAACAACTACAGATTTTGGTTCTAATCAAGTAGTCAGCGAGTGTTGCGGACCATACTCACAATGTTTCTGCGGTTCTGCCTTCATTGGCGGCTAATCGCAACCGACACTTGAACTATTAAACTAACCTCACAAAACCAAGTCACATAAACCAACCAAAACTCAGACTAAAGTAATAACTCAAATGAAAATAAAAACAAAAACTTTACGTGCAAGTAGTTATCTTAATCATATTGATATTGGAGATGGAACTTCGATCATTTTCAATGGCTCCACTTTATGTATTGATCTCCTTCCAACGGAATATATAAATGAAATATTAAACTTAGGGGATACCTGCAATTTTTCTCTATCAGAAGAGGAGAAGCAGCATCTGATAAATCGTGGACATCTTACAACTTTAACTGTCAAACAAGAGATAGATGCATTCAAAAAACAGGCCCGTTTTATTTTAGAGAAATGCTCAACACTAGATAAGGAAAGGCAAATCGGGAACCTTACCTTTCTTCTAACTTATAGTTGTAATCTTTCTTGCAGTTATTGTTTTCAAAAATCGCTCCCTGATAAATCAAAAAACTCTACGATGAGCGCCGAGTTTGTTGACAACTTTTTCGCAAAATATTTCCCTAAACTATTTCCCAAAACACAGAAAATTATTATAACCCTTTTCGGAGGTGAACCTCTACTGCCAAATAATCGAGAGGCCATTAACAGAATTCTTGCTCATGCCAAAGAAAATCCTTTAGTAAGAATTTTTGTGGCCACAAATGCCACTACCTTAGATGAAATGCTGGATTTAATGGGTCCTGAGCAAGGTAAAATCCAAGGAGTGCAAGTAACCTTGGATGGAGATAGTTTATTACATGATCAAAATCGAATACCTGTATCAGGAAAACCAACTTTTGATACTATGGTTGCCGCCATAAAAAAATTAATTCATTTAAAAGTAAATGTCTCAATTCGAATGCATCTTCATCAAGGACAAATGGAATCAGCGCAAAAGTTGGTTGAATACCTTGAAAAGGAAGAGATCTTAAACCATCCACTGGTCAGTGTATACTTCTCTCCTATTAACACTTTTAGCAGTGAACAGATTTCAGCAAATGACATTTCACTTTTTCGACAAATATTCCAAAACGTGGCCGCAAAAACCTGTCATCCCCCTTCAAATCTTAACTTCATGGTAAAGTTTCTAGAAATGCAATCTGAAAAGATTCTACCTAAAGTCAGATATTGTGGTGCTGGTAGCGATACTTTCTATATCGCAGATCCTTTAGGTGATATTTATGACTGCTTCGAAGAGGCAGGACATAAGGACAGGCGAATTGGTACTTTCTCAAATGGCGAGGTAAAGTTCTTTCCCTTGAAAGAAAAATATGCCAAACGCCACCTCCTAAATATCCCTGAATGTATCAAATGCTCTTATGCTCTTTTTTGCGGAGGCGGCTGCCCCAGCCAGGCAAGGGTGCAGAGTGGTTCAATCTATAAAGCTTATTGCCATCAAAATAAGGAGTTCATCTCCCAGACTCTGAAGGCCTTCTATCTGAAAAAAATTAGTAGTTGTTAATGTGTAAAAGTGGCAATACCCTTTCGAATTTACTAATTACTAAGCTAGATTTTTCCATATAATTTCAATTAAGTCTTTTTTACGATAGGGTTTGCGAAGAGAATCATTGAAATTATAATCTTTAGGTTTGGACATCACTGAGTTATCTGAATAACCGCTTGAAGCAATGGCCACAAAGGTTTTATCTATGTTACGTAGTTCTTCGATGATTTCTACACCCCCCTTACCTCCTGGGATTGTGAGATCAAATATTCCAATGTCAAAAGGTATACCTCTCTCATACGCTTCTTGAAACAATTTTATCGCTTGCTCACCATTCAATGCGCTTATGATTTGAATTTTAAATTCCTTTAAATAATTTTCTACAAGCTTACACAAATGATTTTCGTCATCCATAAACAGCACTTTACAAGGACGAAGAACTTTTTTTTCTTCAGGAGCAGTGTTTTTTGTGGCCTCTTTTGTGGCAGGTAAATAAATATGGAAGATTGTGCCTTTCCCTGACCCGCCTGATGTAACACTTATTAGTCCATTGTGTTTTTTTATTATGGAATAAACTATTGCTAGGCCGAGACCACTACTTTTTTGTTTGGTAGTGAAAAATGGGTCAAATATTCTAGACAAATGTTCTGGTATAACCCCCTCTCCCTGATCTTCTATACTAATGCAAATATATGTAGTTGGTTTTAGACGAATAGTTAAGGCAGAAGATTGTGAAATGTTCTTGATTGATATTTTAATAATTCCCCCTGCAGGCATAGCTTCTTTAGCGTTGATTAACAAATTGTCTATAACTCTACCAAATTGATTTTCATCGATATCGGCGGGCCACAAGTTATCAGCAACATCCAAATCAATATGGAATTTAGAATCACTTAAAAGAAATTGCATAGAATTTTGTATTAATGGTACAACTGATTGGCCCTTTAGAATAGGAGACCCTCCTTTCGAAAATGTTAAAAGTTGTCGTGATAGATCTTGAGCACGGTTAAACATCGAGAGGGCGTTGTCCAAATATGGCAAAACATTATCGAAATCACCTTTCTCGCAGGCATCCTTCGTTATTTCCAAATATCCAAAAATGCCTAGCAAAAGATTGTTAAAATCGTGGGCTATACCTCCTGCTAGCACTCCTAGTGAATCAAGCTTTTGTTCCTGCATTTGATTTCTTTCAGTCACATCGACTGCCATGCTTATGGCGATTCGACGATTATCTGGAAGTTTTCCAAGCGGCGCAGACATAAAATCCCAAGCACGTTCTTTCCCATCCTTTGTTTTGATTATATATTCACCCTCTTTAAATTTCTCGGCCAGACTGTAGATATGTTTGATTTCCTCTCGCATAAGTAGCTTACTTTCTCCATAGGCCTTATCAGTCCAGTCATTTATAGTGGGTATGTCTTCTAGTGTATAACTTGTAATTTCTGTCCAGACATCACTGATCATGAGGATTTGTCCATCTTCCGCATGAATCATGATAGGAAAAGGCGATTGAATAATCGCTCGACGTAGTCTTGCTTCACTTTCTTGTAAATTACGAAACATCAACATTGTAGTAAGACCATCTGCCAATCTCCGGCCGATCTCGTTAAAAAGCCACTTCTCTTCCTGTGTCCAGATTCGCGCATATGAGCATTGGTGCATACCAAAGATCCATGGTTTATCTAACTTGGTGTAAATGGGGGTGAATATTTGAGATTGAACGCCAAACCTAGGGTCGGTGCTCACAGGATTATCGGTGTTGATAACATAAGTCACAGGGGTATCAGACTCCAAAGCTTCACGCATAGTCTGGGTCTCACCTGGGGACATTGGTATGTCCATATTTAAAGCATTTGCACCGGGATATTCCGGCCTGGTAATTTCCATAGGTACCCTAAATGTCTGAGCATAGGGATCGCATGGATAGAGCAACCAGACTCGATCACAATTGAAAATCGAGAACACGCGAGAAAGCACATCATTCATCATTTGTTCAAAGTCTTTCGTTCCATGGATTGCTTTGTTGATCTGGTCAAGGCTCTCGAGAAAATGAAGGTGAGTTAATCTTGCATCATCGATTTTGTTACGTTCACTAGTATCACGTACAATAGCAATAGCGTACGAAGGATGTGCTGAAGGATGTGCTGAAGGATGTGCTATAGTAGGGCGACTTAGATGAATCTCAACCGGAAAGTTTGATCCATCTTTTCTTTTATGAATGCCATTGACCGGATTTATTTTTTTTGTCTTAAGTTTACCATGGGCCTTATTAATTTCTTCCTTGCTAAGTTGAATCTCAATATCACTAACTGTTAATTGAAGAAGTTCGTCCTTGCTGTAACCAAGATCAAGATAAGCTTTTTGGTTACAATCAAGAATTCGTCCGCTGTCAGTATCGATCACAAAAATTGCATCTCCTGCATGATCGATATAATTCCTCAATTGTTCCTCTCTTAATCTGAGAAAATCCTCAATTTTTTTCTGGTTGGCATTCAGGGTTTCTAGTTCAACGATTCGTTTCTTGAGAAGATTAATCTCATTAACGCATTCTTCTTTTGTTTTATTATCATATTTGTTTTTTTGTGACATAATCTTATTCCACAGATACGTTTCCTGTGCTTAATTATTAAAAAAATCTCAAAATTGGTTATACTCATCTCTCATTAGTTTTTCAATAAACTTTAGAAGGTTAAGGTTACCCCCGGTTGTTACTGAAAACCTGTATTGGAATCGCTATAGCTATAATTGAAAAATCTTTTTTGTAATATTTAACAATTAAATTGTACCTGACGTAAAAAGTTTTTATCTCCCTCTCACGACTGCAATAAGCGCTGAAACCGGGGGCAGTCAGTTTTTTGGTTTACTCATTTTTTTATCTCCAATTAAAACGCTCTGCCACTCAAAATGTATCCTGGCACCTATTATTTGAAATGTATCCTGGTACCTATTATTGTACCTATTATTCACAAATGGCCGCCAACCGTAGCACCTATTATTCATAAATTATCTTCCAGGTTTTTGCGCTCTTGTCCCCTGATGCCATCAGGATTGTCTTTCCGTCGTGACTGAACACTGCTGATTTAACAGAATCAGAATGCCCACTAAGTGTTTGCAGTGGTTTTCCGGTAGCTGCATCCCAAAGTTTTACAGTCTTGTCATCTGATGCCGTTAAGATTGTCTTTCCATCAGGACTGTATACTGCTGAGTTAATCTTCGCATAATGCCCAATAAGTGAAAGTGTCTGTCGCGGATTTCCTTTGCTCACATCCAAAAATTCTGTAGGCCACAAACCTTTATCAATCCCGGTAGCAGTTGTATATTTAGAATTTAGAGTCCTTTGATCAATCGCTGAAGCAGTTGGATCTTGTTTAATAATTTCCAAATCAATATCTTTAGCACTTCCCCGATTAATTAATATGAACTCTCCAGGATTTATCTCTTTAACCACTACATCTGGCGATTTTGAAACTGGCCTATAATTGAGTGGCAAAGGCAGTGAAAGATTGTTTTGTCCATAGGTATGCACTCTATAGAGATGTTTTTCAGAAGTATCTCTCCCTGGATTAACTCTACCCACCTGTGCTTTAGTCCACCTTTCTTGAGTAATCACATCAAAAATCTCACTTCCCATCAGCGGACTACTTAGTGGGGCATCAGTTTCTATCATTATCTTATTATTTGCTTTACCACCACCCTCTGAATCAAATGGTTTGTTTCGAGGTTTATATTGCTCTTGTCCTGAATCCCACGGAGGTTGATCCTGGTCACCATCACCATCTTCATCTTTATCCTTTTTATCTTCTTCCGGTTTATCTTGATCACTTTTCTTATCTTGTTCCTTATCATTATCCTTAAGTTTAAATTTAGTTTTGGCCTTAATCTGAGAAAGATCATATAGACCTCGGTATATTGCTTGTAATGCAACTTCATCACTTGCACTAGTTGCTAAAACTTTTTCCATTTCTAAATGGGCCGTACCTAAAATTTTAGCAAATTCAGTTTTCTCCAGATCTCGATTTTCATTTACTAGCTGTTCAAGTGCTTTGAGTCCTGGCCACTTGGAATACAAACTACTCCAAGCACCACCAATCTCTTTTAGACTATACTTTCCCTCAAAGGCATTTAATGTTCCTCCCACCGCCATTTCTTTTAAAGTACTTTCCACTGCTCCTAGATCAGCTCTTTTTACTTTACTAAGAAGTCCTTTGGGACCACTTTCGTCAGCAGCATAAGCACTTACATAAATAAAATTTATGTAGTAATCAAGAAAAGAATCGCCTTCGGCTTCTGACTTTAAGAATTACAATGCAAAATCTAAGTCCAATGCAAGTTGAGTCCATTTGCTTTCATTAATTTTATCAGCAAATTTTCTTGGATCAGTTATATCTG
>JADGAM010000132.1 GCA_015232015.1 Oligoflexia bacterium
TTCAATTCCTACTTGGAGATTTTATTTGAATGGTGAAACGCAACCAATCGAAAAGACTAAAATTCAGCCGCACGAGTACTATGATCCAAAAGATCCTAAAATAGTTCAAAGAGCTGTAGAATGGGTAAAAGAGCATTAAAAACATTTTATACATTAACCCTCATAAAAAACAGAAAAGACCTTTATGAATTATTAAACATCTCTCCATCATTATCGGCCCGTTATAAATTTTTTGGAGGAGGTAGCAACTTCTCTTTTGAAGATGAAAAAGTTTTTCATTCTGATTCAATTACTTGGGTAATTATTGCTAATTCTGATTTTGGAAGACGTGGAATAAAAAAACCACGCATAAATTCTTTTGCTAAAGAATTATTAGCATCAAGTATTCAAAAATTTGAAGAAAGCTGTGGGAAAGAGGTAATTTTAGAAGAAAGAAAAATGGCATCCATTGCTTTAATGTTTACGGTATCAAATATTTCAGAAAGCAATAAAAAAAATATTGAGGCCTCATTTAAAACCAATATTGGAATTATTAATTCCTTTTCACTTACAAGTAACGTTAACTATTCTAAATTTTATAAATATGTTGAAGGTGTTGGTAAAATTTCTATTAAATTTTTTGCTATTGGAGGAAGAGGTTTATCTGATTTAGCAGGTTTCGCTGTTTATGATCCTTATGATTTGCAATCCATACAAGAAGCTCTGTCTTATTACATGAAAGGAATAAATAAAAATACTGCTGCTCCTGTTGAATACATCTCTTCTTCATATGAATTATTTAATATCTATGGAATAACAAACCTTTCTCGCTTTTATCAAAATTTAGTTTTATCGGAATACTTCTTTAAATACATGCAAATTGAATCTGAAATAAAAAGAATTGATCAGATATTAAATAGCAAACAGCTTGAGGTAAATTTATTTTCTGATCTAAAAAAACTATACAAAGAAAGAATTGATACTCTTTTATTTTTGGCCAAAAGTGTAGAGAAATGTAATAGCGAAATCGAAGAATGTAAACTTCCAGAGATAAATATAAAAATTATTGATTGGTCCCTCTATGATAACAACGATAGTAACAGCAACAGTAATAATAGCAAAATCAAATTGTGCGAAGAAGGCCGAAATATGGCCCTTATCAATGGATTAATTTCAAAAAGAGAATACGATAACTTTAAAGATTTAGGCTATGGACCAGTATTTAGTTTTACTAATTTCAAAGGTGATATTGTTGGATGGGTTGAATGTAAGGAATATACTTCATATTAAAATATAAACAAAGAAGCAAAAAAAACAAAAAGGAAAAAAGAAATGAAAAGATTTTTAATTTTATTTTTAATTTTATTTTTATCATCAAAAAACACTTATGCAGATAATAACACTAATGCATTTACTATTCGTGCACCTCAAGGAGTTATTCCAGAACGTTGTAGCGAAGATAACTTATCTCCAGAAGAAGCAATTGAACGATTATATTGGGCCAATCGTTGCGGTTATTTATCTACAAGATATCTAGATTTTTGTTTAAATGATGATAATGGGAGTACTAGGGCCCGCCCGATTTATCCCTCATTTGTTTCCTCTGATTTTTCTAAGGCGTGGGCGGCGTGCCCTAAAAATCGAAATGCTGATTGTAATATTCCTCAAATGTTTCAAGTGGTGCAACCAATATTTTGTATCTCTAGTTGCTATACTCCCGATCAAAAAATACTTTTTCCTAAAGGAGAAGTGGCAAAGGCCCCAATAGAAATTCCAATTATAGATGCATATCTTGCAAATATAAAATCAGTTATGACAGTTAATCCTATGTCTTCTATAGACAACATTATACTAGAAGAAACTCCCGTTAAATTTTATACAAAAGAAGCAATTGATACCAACAATAAAATAATTGTGATTACAACAGAAAAAAATAAAAAAATTAAAGTAACAGAAAATCATCCATTAATTGATGGTGATGGTTTTATTAAAGAGGCCAAAGATTTTTTAATATTTGATTTTCTCTTAAATCAATATGGCCAAAAAGAAAAAATTATAGATATCTCTTACTTTAATCATCATGGAAAAGTATATAATCTTCTTCCTGATAGTAATAATCTGTTAAATAATATTATTGTGGCCGAAGGACTGCTTAGTGGTTCTGCTTTTTATCAAAATGATGGAGTAATATATTTAAATAGAAAAATTTTACGCGATAACAAATTACCACTATATAAAAGTAAATCTTTTTGTGAAAATATAGTTTCAAAAAAATATTTACTGTGGAAAAAATTATCTACAAAACTACTCTTAACTAAAAATGAACAAGAAGAATATAATGAATTTATAAATGACTATAAGTTTATTAAATATATTTTTGAACAACTATCCCACTCTCCAACTTCCCCTCAAGAAGAAATTGCATGTGAAAAATCTAGAATGGGGTTAATTGATAGTATATTCTTAATTTCAAAAAATAATAATACAAAAAAAGAGATTAAAGAATTAATTGAAAAATTAATTAGAAAAACTTTTGAAAAAAAATCTAATAATAATAACATAAGTTCTCTTGAAAACTCAGAGAGAGTGGAGTTAATGCAGATTCTAAATGGGGGGAGAGGATTTATGGGAACAATTTCTAACTAACTCCACTCTTGTTTTGTACCAGAATCATTTTTCTTAAAAAATGAAGAAACTGCAAATTCACGATTGAGACGAGCGATATTAGTAAGTTTGATGCCCTTAGGGCATACGGCCTCACATTCTGCCTCATTGGTACAGTTGCCAAAACCAAGCTCATCCATCTTCTTAACCATATTATGAACTCGTTCTTGTGCCTCTAATTTTCCTTGAGGTAATAATCCTAAATGAGAAACTTTGGCACCCACAAAAAGCATTGCTGAAGCATTACCACAAGCGGCCACACACGCTCCACACCCAATACATGCGGCGGCGTCCATTGATAATTCTGCATTTTCTTGGCGAACAGGAATAGCGTTTGATTCAGGTGCCGCCCCTGTATTGGCAGAAATATATCCGCCTGAAGTTATAACATCATCTAAAGTAGTTCTATCTACCATTAGATCTCGAACAACTGGAAATGCTTTTGCTCTAAATGGTTCAATCACAATAGTGTCACCATCTTTAAATTTTCTCATGTGAAGTTGGCAAGTTGTAGTTAATACCTCTGGACCATGAGGTTCACCATTTATAACTAGCGAGCAAGCACCACAAATACCCTCTCTACAATCATGATCAAACACCACAGGTTCTTCACCTTTTTTTATTAGATCTTGATTTAAGATATCTAGCATCTCTAAGAAAGAAACATCTGCAGAGATATTTTTAACAGTATAGTTAACCATCTCGCCTTTTTCACTACAACACTTTTGGCGCCATATTTTTAAAAATAGAGTCATTCCATTATTGTCATATTCACTCATACCTATATTTCCCCTTAATTTATTTTATTCATTTTATTTATTTTATTTATTTTATTTATAACTTCTTTGAGAAAGATGTACATTTTCAAATTTTAATTCTTCAACATGTCTTATAGGTGCTTTGCCTTCACCCTTATGTTCCCAGACAGCAGCATTACAGAAGTTCTCATCATCTCTTAATGCCTCATTATCTTTTGTTTGAGACTCTTGTCTAAAGTGTCCTCCACAAGATTCTTTTCTTTCAAGCGCATCTTTTGCTATTAATTCAGATATATCTAAAAAGTCTCTCAAGCGAAGTGCATGCTCTAATTCAACATTTAAATCTTCACTCTTACCTGGAATTAATACATCCTTCCAAAACTCCTCTCGTAATCTTGGAATTTCAGTTAAGGCCTTTTTAAGAGATTCTTCACTTCTCGACATTCCCACATTATTCCACATAATTTTTCCAAGCTCGCGATGAATATCAGTTGTAGTACGTTTCCCTCTACTACCAACACTCATCATTTTTCTTGCTTCCTCAGTAAGCTCTTTTTCACTCGCTGTAAAAGCACTGTGATTGGTTTCAACTTTTTCAAAAGGAGTCATGCGCGCAAGATAATCACCAATAGTATAAGGAATAACAAAATAACCATCGGCCAATCCCTGCATAAGCGCAGAGGCACCCAAGCGATTTGCTCCATGATCAGAAAAATTTGCTTCTCCTAATACAAATAGTCCAGGAATTGTGCTCATTAAATTATAGTCAACCCAAAGGCCACCCATAGTATAGTGAACTGCGGTATATATTCTCATTGGATTTTTGTATGGGTCTTCAGCAGTAATCATCTCAAAAAGATTTCCATAACGAGCGCGAATTTTATCTTCGCCATCTCTATTAATTGCGTGAGCAAAATCAAGATAGACTGCTAAATTAGTATTGCCCACACCTTTACCAGCATCACACTGTAATTTTGCATTTCTAGAGGCAACATCTCTTGGAACTAAATTTCCAAAACTAGGATAAATTCTTTCTAGATAGTAATCACGTTCATTTTCAGGGATGTCATGTGGTAGTCGTTTATCACCGGCCTTAGCAGGAACCCACACTCTACCGTCATTTCGAAGTGATTCACTCATTAAAGTTAATTTTGATTGGTGCTCCCCTGACATTGGAATACATGTTGGATGAATTTGGGTAAAACAGGGATTAGCAAAAAAGGCCCCACGTTTGTGCGCTCGCCATATTGCTGAACCATTGGAACAAACTGCATTTGTAGAAAGAAAATAAGAATTACCATATCCACCGCTGGCAATTATAACTGCATCGGCAACATATTTTTCAACTTGGCCAGTAATTCCTCGGGCCTTGCCATCAATAATCACTACATCAAGCATTTCACGTCTAGTATATAACTTAACTTTATTAGTATTTCTTTGCCTCATCAATGCTTGATAAGCACCAAGAAGAAGTTGCTGACCAGTTTGCCCTCTAGCATAGAATGTTCTTGAAACCTGTGCTCCACCGAATGAACGATTGGCCAAATATCCACTATAATCGCGAGCAAAAGGCACTCCTTGAGCTGTACACTGATCGATAATATTATTTGAAACTTGCGCCAGCCTATAAACATTGGCCTCGCGAGCACGATAATCTCCACCTTTTACTGTATCATAAAATAAGCGCCAAACAGAATCACCATCATTAGGGTAACTTTTGGCGGCATTTATTCCACCTTGAGCAGCTATAGAGTGAGCACGTCTGGGAGAATCTTGTAAGCAAAAAACTTGAATATTATATCCTAGTTCTCCGAGAGAGGCGGCAGCAGAAGCACCAGCAAGGCCTGTTCCTACAATAATAATATTATATTTTCTTTTGTTAGCAGGATTAACTAACTTCATATTAAACTTATGTTGATCCCACTTTTTTTCAATAGGCCCAGAGGGTATTTTCGAATCTAGTTTAAAATTTGTGTTTGTATTATTTTCCATCATAATTTTTGATCACCTTATATTACAAATGTTACAAAACATTGTTACTATACTTAATTTATTATTTATTAATTTAAAAAATTTATTACATTCATTGTATGCTTTTTATGTATGACCAAATTGGATAAGTAGAAAACATAACTGATAATACCAAAGATAAAAGCAAACATAATTTTTGAATACAAGGAGTGTACTTTGGTGAATTTATTCCTACCGTTTGAAATATAGATTGGATTCCATGACCAAGATGAAAAGCAAATGCAATCATGGCCGTCACATACAAAACCAAGTTTAGTGGGTTAGAGAAAAACTCTATCAATAAACGATAAACATCACGCACCTCTATTCCATCATAAGAGGTCATATAAATAGTTCCGAAGCGAAAGTTTATTAGATGGAATATCAAAAATACTAGCATGATTGCTCCTGTCCAAGGCATAGTAGCAGAAGCAAAATTAGCACCACGACCACTATTAACTTTCATATGATATTTCACTGGTCTGGCCAAATAATTTTCTACAACCAATATAACTGCAAAAATTATGTGAACTATAAAAATAGATGCTAACAATAACTCTGCTAACGGCAGGAGTAAGTTTGAAGTAAGATGATAACCATAGAGGTTAATATATTTCGGACCAAAATATATTAAAACATTTCCAATCATATGAGCAATTGAGAACCCAACTAACATCACCGCACTGATGGCCATTAATTGTTTTTTTCCGATTGATGATGAACAATAATAAAATTTATTATTATTAGATGAACAGCATCCCATAAAAATACCCCTCTCTTAAATTTATAAGAGGCCGTTTCAAAAGGCCATTTTCGGCGTCAAAATCTCGCTCGCTTGTGCGACCTACTTCTAGTAGGCCTCCGCGCTCGCTCAATTTTCCCTTGAAACTGTCATTTTTGAAACAGCCTCTAAAAGAAAAATAAAATATTTATTTTTTTAGTATTATGTATCTCAATGTTGATAAATCAATAAATCAATAAATCAATACTGAGATACATCAATAATTAAAGAGATATACCTTTTAATGGTAAGATTCCCAAACAGGTGAGAGGTTTTTTTCTGGTTTAAAATAGGTTTGAAGTTGACCTATCTCATTCTCTACAGCGGTTAAGATTAAATTATCTTTCACGACCTTTGACATATTATTATGATCAACAAAGAGTGGCCTATCTTCGTCAAGGTGTTGAACATGTTTTCTTATCTCTGCATGAGCGGCCTTAGTACCAATTCCAAAACCAAATTCTCTAAAATCTAAGGCCTGAGCAGCAGCAATGAATTCAATTCCTAAAACTCCATAGGCGTTATCTAAAATTTGTCTTGTTTTTAAAGAGGTATTCATACCCATACTTACAAAGTCCTCTTGATCAGCTGCTGCTGGAATTGATTGAATGGATGCTGGCGCAGAAAGAATTCTTTGTTCAACAATCAACATTCCAGCAGTATATTGACTTAGCATATGTCCTGAATACATCCCCGCACCTTTTGTTAAAAATGCTGGCAGACCAACACTCAAAGCAGGATTGAGTAAACGATTTAATCTTCTCTCTGATAAAACAGAGATCATACAAATAGCAGCACCCACTAAATCCATTGGCAAACTAACAGGCGTGCCTTGAAAATTTGCACCTGTTAATACTACATTTTCCTCTGGTAAAAAAATTGGATTATCTCCGACACCATTTAATTCAATTTCAACTTGTTTTCTAGCATATTGAAGATGATCACGAGCGGCGCCTATTACTTGCGGAGTTGATCTCATAGAATAAGCATCTTGCACTTTTACTTTTAGATTGCCATTCATCAAATCACTACCATTAACAACTTTCATAATATTGGCAGCTGAAACTACTGATCCGCCAAATCCACGCAACTGATGCAAGCGAACATCATATGGTTTAAAATTGGCCATCAATGCTTCTAATGTCATTGCTGTACAAATTTCTGCTTGCTTCAACCATCTTTCAGTATCATATATTGCAAGTGCTGCAATGGAAGTTAATAAATTACTTCCGTTAATAGATGCAAGTCCATCACGAGCTTCTAGGACAATAGGAGTAATCGCTGCACGCTCAAGGGCACGCTTTGAAGGCATGCGCTCTCCCTGATAAAAACACTCACCTTCTCCCATAAGTGCTAAAGCGATTTGGCTCATGGGAGAGAGATCTCCACACGCACCAACTGATCCCTTTTCACAAACAACAGGAGTTACTCTTTTATTTAACATTTCACAAAAAGTTTGAGTAATAATTGGGCGAGGACCAGAATGGCCGTTAGCATGTACATTTATTCTTGCAAGCATTGCTGCTCGAACATGTTCAATTGGAGCTGGTTCGCCAATTCCTGCAGAGTGATTATAAATTAAATAACGTTGAAATTGTTTTACTTGATCATCGGTTAAAACTATCTCTGAAAATTCCCCAATTCCTGTGTTAACTCCATACATGATCTCTCTGGCCACGATTTTTTTTTCAAGCATATTTCTACAAATTTTAATTCTTTCTAAGGCATCATTATCAATCGTAACTTGCTCATAATTACGGGCCACACCAACAACGTCTTCTATAGTTAAATTTTTTCCTGTAATGTTAACACTCATCTGTGAATCTCCTAACTGTTAATAAAATTTTTTAAATTTAAATTTTTATTACAGAAAGTGATTCTATACCTGTCGTATTCAAATTGGTAGCATTATGTAATGTATACATTGGATCTATTGTTAGATGGCAATAACAGAATATACGATTTATTATTTTTTTACTTTTTTCTCTAATTGTTTATGTTTTTCTCTCAATTCTCGAATTTGTCGCTCTATTTCTACTTTCTCTTCCAATGCCTTTTGCTGTTCTCTTTCCTTAAATTCACTTAATCTTTTAATTAAAATCTCTTGGGTCTTCTTTTTATTTGCAAACATTTCTTCTGCCGCAACTAGCTCTCCTTTGGCAGTGGAAATTTTTAATGGCAAATTTACTGCCTCCATTTGAGCAACAAATCTTTGAAATTTTATTATCTCTTGCTTCGCTTGTTCCATTTTTTTAAATTGATGCATTAATTCTTTTAAGTTGGAATCTTTTCTTGTTACATCTGCTTCAGCATTCTCTACTTCTTTTTTTATTGATTCTAAAGAAGCAGCACTTTGTTTAAAGGTATTACTTACTAATCTTTTTCCTATATAACCCTTGGCCTCCTCTTCTGTAACATCCTCTTTATCTACTATTACAAATTTACCAAGCGTACTAACCTCAATTAAATCTCCAACATTTATTACTCCCTCTTCAAGCGCTTTTACTTCCGTTTTATTAACAGCAACTTTAAATGACCCCGGCATGGGACTAATAAAAAATTGTTCATCATGAAAAGTTATGGCACAAAAATTTTCAGAGATCATACTCTTTTCTTGATCTTTTTCAAAGATCCTATATCTCCCAATCATAAGACCATCTCTTATAGAAGTAGAGGATCTATAATCGAAACTATAAATATAACCCAAAGTTAGTATTCCATCCGGTAATGCTTCTTCTGGATTAACAAAACAAACCTCTCTTTTGTTATTAGATTCTTCTTCTAAATCATCTAATGAAATTTCTCTTATTCTTGCTTTACTCATAACTGACTCCTAAAAAATCACTAAAAAAATATATATGAGTACATTCTTAATCGTCATTTTAGTAAATATATTTAAGCTTTACTTTCTTATTTAAATCATTAGAAAATTTAAAAAAATTTTCATTGCAAACAAAAAACAAAAAACAAAAAACAAAAAACAAAAAATTAGAAATTAGAAATTTAAATCTTAGGATTAATCATGAGTAATACGATCAACATTAAAAAAACTGAATTAGAAATCTCTTCTACTTTTTCAGGTGATCAGCTATCTATTCCCATTTTTGAAATTTTTTTAACTTCTACTGATGCTACTTCTCTTGATGATCCCTATAACATCTATATTCAAAGCAGTATGCATGGTAGTGAATTACAAGGCAATGCTGTAATATATGAGCTTATTTCTATGTTATTTAATTGCAATAAATCATTCCTACCTCTTCTTAAATGTCCCCTTAAATTTACCCTAGTTCCTCTAGCAAATCCCTTAGCGCTAAATCAAAAAATCCATGGTCATACCATTGGTCGTTTCAATGTTCAAAGTGGAGAAAATTATAACCGTACTTATGTGAACACTGAAAATTTAATTCTTGATATCGATTTAAATTTGTTTTTCCAAGATAATTACAATGATAATTACAATGATAATCACAATCACCACAAAAATTGGGATGAAATAAAATCTAATTACAAAAAACTTTTAAAACAAAAATTAATTGAAAACCGAGATACTCTAGTAAACTCTCGAGGAATAAGCTATCAACAACGACTAAATATTGAATTACAAATTTTGGCCTCCTCAGCAGATATAGTTTTAGACCTACATACTGCTGCTCAAGGGATGAGATACATCTTTGCTCCATTATACTGTTACCAAAATGCTTTTCATTTTAATTTTCCATTAACAATTGTAATTCCTAATAAATTTGCTGGAGCTATGGATGAGGCCTCCTTCACTCCCTGGTATCACTTGAAAAAATTTTTTCAAGAAAAAAACGTAGAAATACCTCTAGAATTCGAATCATACACACTCGAGTTAGGAAATGAAGAATCAATAGATTTTAAAGCAGCGAAAATAGACGCACAAAACATCTTACATTATCTTGCTTTTAAAAAAATATTTGACCATCAAGAATTCAACCATAATGATATTAATAATAACAATAATAATAAGTGCTCCTATCAAGCTCATAGTGAATTAAAAAATTACCTAACCTATTATTCACCTCATAGTGGTTTAGTAGAATTTATAAAAAAACCAGGAGAGATTATTAAAAAAGGCGAAACAGTGGCCAAGATTCTTAACTTTAAAAATTTTATAGCAAATAAAAATTATTTAGATAAAGACCTAATAAACTTAAACTCATTAATAACAGAAGTTGCTGCTAAAAATGATTCTATTTTAGTTAATCATTGCTCTACTGCTAGTATTTCTGCTGGGTCAGAATTATTTAAGGTAATTGAAAATTACAATTTGATTTAATTTGATTTAAATGAATGGAATTATAATATGGCATTAATAAAAAGTGTACGCGGAATACATCCTAAATGGGGAAATAATTGTTACTTCTCTGAAAATGCTACCATCCTAGGCGATGTAATTTTAGGAGATAATTGTAGTGTGTGGTTTAATACAGTTATTAGAGGTGATGTACACTCTATTCATATTGGAAATAACACCAACATTCAAGATGGCACTATCATTCATTGCACATATTTAAATGCAAAAACTATTATTGGTAGTAATGTTACCATCGGACACAATGTAATCATTCATGGTTGTACCATCGAAGATAATGTTTTAATCGGTATGGGAGCAATCATTATGGATAATGCCATAATAAAATCACATTCTATCGTGGCCGCAGGTGCAGTGGTACTAGAAGATACCATTGTAGAATCCCAAACTCTATACGGAGGATTGCCTGCAAAGAAAATTAAAAATATAAGCAATGAGCAAATAAATAAAATTGAAACAATGGCACAAAATTATATTAAATATACTAAGTGGTATAGGGAAACAGAATAAAAATTTTTTTAAAAAAGTAGGATGGAAAAATCAGATGCAAAAAAGTAAAAAACCATTATCAACATCAGCACTAACATTTACTCTAATGTTATTAACTACTACCCTTTTCTTATGTTCAATATGTTCAAAATCAATTTGTGCTTACGCATACTCCATGAAATATCAAGTAGCTCAAGATGGAGAAGTCACTTTCATTAACATTGCAGATTCAGATTCAGATTCAAATAGCAAGATAAGTGAGATGATCAAAGAATATTCTGGAAAAATAATTTTAAAAAATAATAAGTTTTATTATACCAATCCTAAAAATAGCAAAAATATTCAAATCGGTACGGTCACTCCTTTGGCACCACTAATTTGTACTGGCATCTATAGCAAAATTTGTAATATTTATTTTGGCCATAAAAGTTCAAACTT
>JADGAM010000133.1 GCA_015232015.1 Oligoflexia bacterium
ATGATTCAAAATTCACCGATGTGATACTTTTCTCTTCAAATTTTATTTTTGCCTTTATTTTAAAAATAATTTTAAAATTATTCTTAAAATTGTTTATTATAATGATTTGCGCAATTACCCTTGGCAATTAATTAATCATTACTGTATTAATTATTACTGTATTAATTATTATATATCTATATACATACTATACATACTCTTTAAAAATATAAGCAATTTTAGAATTATTAAATAAGGATTTACGATGAATATGAATAAAGATAAGACCTCATCTTCATTATCCAAACAACCGTACAAGGGAACTCGTGACCTTTTTCCTCCTCTAAAACGCACTCAAGATTATATGTTTTCTAAAATGCGAGAAGTAGCTCATCTGTTTGGTTATGAACCATATGATGGTCCATTGCTCGAAGAGGTTGAACTTTATAAAGCAAAATCAGGTGAAGAATTAATTAATGAGCAAATATATTCTTTTACTGACCGAGGAGCACGTTTTGTGGCCATTCGTCCAGAGATGACTCCAACGCTTGCAAGAATGGTTGCGCAGGCACATAAAGAGATGTCTAAGCCAATTCGTTGGTACGCAATTCCTAATTTAATGAGATATGAAAAACCACAAAAAGGAAGACTAAGAGAACATTGGCAATTTAATGTTGATATTTTTGGTGCTCCTCAATTGATGGGAGAATTAGAAATTCTAGAACTTGCAATAGTACTTTTGCAAAGCTTTGGTGCCAGTGATAATGATTTTGAAATACTACTAAATGATAGACAAGTTGTTGATGATATATTTAAAAAATTATTAAATCTTGATAGTGAAATCGTTCATCGGCTTTATAAAATAGTTGATAAATCCCAAAAAGTACCTAAAGAAACTTTAGATCACATGATTGCTGAACTTAATATTGGCAGCAGAGAAACAGAGTTATTTTTAGATTATTTACAAATTAAATCATTCGAAGAATTATTTTTATTCTTAGATAAAAATAATCTTCAAACTACAAAAAACAATTTAGAAAAATTTTCTAAACTTCTAAAAGACATAAATATTTTTAAATTTATAAAATATGACCCTACAATAGTGCGCGGACTTGACTACTATACAGGAATTGTATTTGAAATATACGACAAACATCCAGACAACAGGCGAGCGTTATGTGGTGGTGGATCCTATGCAAACCTATTACAAATTTTTAACGAAGCTCCTCTTCCTGGAGTTGGTTTTGGTCTAGGAGACGTCACCTTTAAAGAATTTCTTTCTCTACACAAATTACTACCAGATTTTAGTAAACCTGAGGTGGATTTCTTAATCTCTTATCAAACTTCAGATGGAGAAAAACAAGCATTACAATTAGCTAATAGTTTTCGTAGTCTTGGATTAAAGGTGGTATGTAATTTACAAGTGATAAAGATTGCTAAATGTTTTCCTCTGGCCGAACGTTTAGGAGCAAAATTTGTTGTTCTTATAGGTGAAGATGAAATTAAAAATAATTTTTTAGTGATAAAGAATTTACAAACTCAGGAACAACACAAGTTAGAATTAAATTTAGCGTTAGATTCCTCTAATGAAAATATTAAAAATCTAAAAACAAAAATCAAAGAAATTTGTAAAAAATAATAATATGATAATAATACGATAATAATACGGCAATAATACAGGGTAAAATTAATGAATGATGTAACTACAACTGGCCAGCACCCAATAATTCAAAATGAATTATCTAAAACATACAATCCAAAAGAGGTTGAAGCTAAGTGGTATCCCATTTGGAAGAATGGAAAATATTTTAAACCAAAGAAGGGTAAAACTAATAAGACATATTCAATTATTATGCCTCCTCCTAATGTTACTGGAAAATTACATATGGGGCATGCTCTCGACAATACTTTGCAAGATGCTCTTATTCGTTTTAAACGCATGAAAGGATTTGAGACATTGTGGATTCCAGGGGCAGATCATGCAGGTATTGCTACTCAAGCAGTAGTAGAAAAAAAAATATGGGATGAACAAAGGAAAACAAGACATCAAATTGGACGTAAAGAGTTTTTAAAAACTATTTGGCAGTGGAAGGATGCACATCAAGATTTCATTATCAATCAACTTGAAAAATTAGGAGTAAGTACTGATTGGGATTATTTTGTATTTACAATGGACCCAATTCCTAATGAGGCGGTAAGAAAAGTTTTTGTTGAGTGGTACAATGAAGGATTAATTTTTCAAACGGATTATATTATAAATTGGGATCCTGTTTTACAATCTGCAATTTCAGATGCAGAGGTTGAACACAAAGAAGTTAAGGGAGCATTTCATTACATTAAATACATGATTAAAGATATTAGTAATGATTCAAACATAAATCATATCGATCATTTAATCATTGCAACCACAAGACCTGAGACCTTGCTTGGAGATACTGCGGTTGCAGTTAATCCTGAAGATGAACGCTTTAAACACTTAATAGGAAAAAAAGTAATTATCCCTATTGTAAATAGAGAAGTTCCAATTATCGGAGATAATCATGTTGATATCTCACTAGGCACAGGATGCTTAAAAGTTACTCCAGGTCATGATTTTAATGACTTTGAAATTGGGAAACGTCATAACTTACCTCTTGTAAATATTTTAGAACGAGATGGTCGCCTTAACAATATTGCTCCTGCATACCAGGGATTAACAGTACTTGATGCTCGAGCAAAAATTATAAAAGAACTTGAAGATCAAGGATTATATTTTAAAAAAGAAGAGTGCACTCATCAAATAGGTCACGGTGAACGTTCAGGAAGTATTGTTGAGCCAATGGTTTCTAAGCAATGGTTTGTGAATGTAAAAAAAATGGCCCAAGATTCAGTGAGTGCAGTTGAAACTGATCTTATGCGTTTTTATCATAAGAGTTGGGAGAACACATTTTTTGCTTGGTTAAAGGAACCACGAGATTGGTGTATTTCAAGACAATTGTGGTGGGGACATCAAATTCCTGTTTTCTACTGTGAAAATGAAAAGTGTAATCACCTTTGGGCCTCAGTTAATAATTTAGAAGCTGAAGAAGAACAAGGATGCCCTAAATGTAAGAATAAAAAAATCACACAAGACCCTGATGTACTTGATACTTGGTTTAGTTCTGGTCTATGGGCCTTATCCACACTAGGTTGGCCAAATGAAAAGGCCATGAAAGAAAAATCATTTGCTAAATTTTTTCCAACGTCAACTCTTGTAACTGGATTTGATATAATATTTTTTTGGGTTGCTAGAATGATGATGATGACTTTAAAAAATACTAACCAAGTTCCATTTCACCATACCTACATTCATGCAATTGTAAGAGATAAACATGGAAGAAAAATGAGCAAATCGCTTGGAAATGGAATTGATCCACTTGACATCATTGAACAATATGGAACCGATGCCCTTCGTTTTACACTGGCGGCCGGCTCTGGCTACAACAGATACATAAATCTTGATCCCGCTCAGACGGAAGGATATCGAAATTTCATAAATAAATTATGGAATGCTTTTCGTTTTATTCATCCATTCATAAAAGAAGAACATGCCATTACCCTTGATCTTATTAATTCAAACGAATTAATTCATCACGATCGTTGGATATTATCAGAATTAAATGCCGTAATAGATACATGTAATAAAGCAATTGATGAATATCGTTTTGATGATACCTCTTTATGTATCTACTCTTTTGTCTATGATAAATTTTGTTCTTGGTATATTGAGCTATCAAAGCCAATACTCTATGGAGATGATCTTGATCAAAAACGACAACGTATTTCTATTTTAAAATATATTTTTAGAAATATATTATCACTTTTACATCCAATCACTCCTTTCATCACTGAAGAGTTATGGGAAAATTTAAAAGAAGAGGGAGAAGATTTATTAATTGTTCAAGAGTATCCGGAGGCCAATGAAAAATTAAATTTCACTTATGATCAACATAACATGAATAAATTTGTTGAAATTGTAACCGCTATACGTAATCTACGCCAAAGTGTAAACATTAAACCTAAAGATGAGGTAGAAATATTTTTATTTATTGAGGGAAATGAGTTTAAAGATTATATAGAAAAAAGTTCTTCTTCTTTGAATGATTTGGCCAAAATTAAAAAACTTCATTCTTATCTTCTCAATGAAAAAAGTTTTCATAGTAATGACGGCAGTAGTGGAGAAAGTAATGCTAAAAGTGGCCGCCAAAATATTCCTGCTAAATCGATAAGTATCGCTACTAGTAATTGTGAAATTTATTTACCTTTAAGCGGTCTTATTGATGTTGATGAATATGTTAATAGACTGAAAAAAGATCTAATTAAAACTGAAACTGATTATGGGAAATTGCAAGCAAAGTTAGGGAATAAAAATTTCTCTGATAATGCACCAATAGAGGTAGTTACTGAGGTAAAAGAAAAGGCGCTAGAACTTGGGAAAAAATTAAATTCACTTAAAACTATGCTTAACAACTTTTAACGAACAATTTCACTTGCAAATTGAATGGCATTAAATAATGACTGAGGCATCCATAGACCGATAAGTAAAAGGACAAGGACAAAAGTACTAATCAAAAATTTTTCAGTAAAAGATATTTTTATTTTTTGTTCACTTGTATTTTGATTTTTACTTGCACTCGTATTTGCATTTTTTGTATCTACAATTGCTGCAGTTGCAGTAGCTCCATAAATCATATTTAAAAGATGTTTTAATATTCCAATAAAAATTAAAATAGAAGCAATTGAAAATATGATTAACGTATACCATGCATGTTGATTTATAATAACCATTAACAATTTATATTCACTTATAAATATGGCAAAGGGAGCAACACCTATCAATGATAGGATACTAACGATAAGTGCACTTCCCCAATAAGGAGAAATTTTCATTACTGATTTAATTTTTGTCATTTCTTGTGAACCAAAGATCTTGCCTATCATCCCCGAAGCATAGAAAGCAAATATCTTACTTAAAGAGTGATTTAAAGTATGCAGTAAGGCTACAAAAGAACCAGCTGGACCTAATCCAAACCCTAAAGAGATAATACCCATATGTTCGACACTACAATATGCTAATAATCTTTTTAAATGTTTTTGATGAATAATAAATATTGTTGAAATAACAAGAGAGATAATTCCAATTAAAGTCAAAACATCATATGTAAACCCACTATATTTGGTAGCAGCAGATGCAATTGGAATAAATCGCAATATTACATAAACCGCCAGATTGAGCATAAAGCCTGAAAATATTGCAGACACTGGTGCAGGTGCCTCGCCGTGAGCATCTGGCAACCAGGTATGCATTGGTGCAAGTCCCGCCTTAGTTCCATATCCAATAACAACAAAGATAAAACCCATTTTTACCAGTAACGGATTTAAGAGCGCGCTGTGTGTGTTTAGAGACGTCCACAACCAAATATTAATATCTGTTCCTTCAGCAGCATAAGCAAATAACACTGTTCCGATTAAAGCAATTGATAATCCAATAGAGCAAATAATAATATACTTCCACATAGCTTCTACAGAATTTTTGTGTTTATTTGTACAGATTAAAAAAGTTGTACTTAAAGTTGTTGCTTCCAAAGCAAACCACATTAGAATAATGTGATTAGAAAGCAGCACTAACGTCATGGAGGCCATGGTAAGATTCCATAATCCAGTAAATCTTGCAAAAGTAATTTTTTTTCTAGTAAGTTCTATGGTGTCGCTACTTTCTATTTCTTTTATTTCTTTTATTTCTTTTATTTCTTTTATTTCGCTTGTTTCGTGTCTTTCCGTTATTTCATCTTTAAAGTAAAATTGTGAAAAAAGTGCACTAGAAATAAAAACTACTATCATAAGTAAAATATGATAGAGGGAAAGATGATCTACCATTAAAAAATGATTTAAACTAAAAATTCTATTCGTGGAAAATGTTGGGGAGCTTTGTGGATATGAATAGATATAATATGCAATTAATAATAAAGGTATAGAATTTAAAATAGTACTAACAAATTGTATTCTAAGAGACAAAAGTGGATTTACATTTTTTAAAATAAAAAAAGATAATACCCCAATAAAAAAAGGTAATAAAAACGCTGTCATCAACAGCGTAGTATTAAAATCAACCAACATATCTTGGAACCCTTCTGCTAAAACTTGCTCTTGATTTATCAATTCAATAGGAATAATTTCTAGTTAAAACAAAAATAGTAATTCTTATTTAATCTCATTTTCATATGGAGTAAACAATGTTTTTTTTGCTTTCATCGCTTATAATACTACTCCTAAACGCTTTAGTGTCAAAAATTTTTCTTGATAAAAATAAAAAAATCATTTTATTCACAACATGTTCATCATTATTATCACTGGTTGTAATATTATTTTCCTCGCTTAAATTTCTTTTAGTTGGAACATTCGCAGTTGATAATAGTGCAATTAATACAATAGCGGTTTTGCCTTGGACAATTCTTGATGTATCACTCGATTATCCTTTATTTGAACTTAATAGTATCTCTGCATTTTTTCTTTTGCCTATTTGTATTTTATCAATATTAGTTACGATATACGCATATAAATATTTCCAGAAAAAAATTTCTAGCACTCATCCAATCAATCATAATAACAATCGCACTAACAACATGGCATCGTTTTGGAGTGCATATTATCTTTTATTGGCCAGTATGGTAGCAGTTGTATTATGTAAATCAAATTTATTATTTTTAATTTGTTGGGAGATAATGGGGCTTTCTTCATTTTTTCTTGTTTTATATGAAAATGAAAAAGCAGAAACAAGAAGAGCGGCCTGGATTTACCTTTCAATCACTCACATTGGAACACTGGCCATTATTTCTTTTTTTATTTGTTCAAACTTAAACGATCCCTCGTTACGAATGTTTTGTTTGTTATTAGCGCTCATTGGTTTTGGAAGTAAAGCGGGAATTATACCAGTTCACATTTGGTTACCTAAAGCACACGCACTTGCACCTTCTCCCGTTTCAGCATTAATGTCTGGAGTGATGATCAAAATTGGTGTGTATGGTTTTATTCGGGCACTTATTGCATCCAATATTTCAATTAACAATAATCCTTTCTCGAATATTGATTTTAATTTTTCTCTAGTAGTATTAACTGTAGGAATGATTTCTGGATTAGGAGGAATATTAATGGCATTGGCCCAACATGATATCAAGAGATTGTTGGCATATTGTAGTGTAGAAAATATTGGTGTAATTTACATAGGCCTTGGTCTCGGATTAATGGGACTAAGTACTAATAATTCAACCTTGGCCATATTAGGTTTTTCTGGTGGGCTTTTACATGTTTTAAATCATGCTATCTTTAAAGGCCTGCTGTTCTTAAGTGCTGGAGCAGTAATTTCTGCAACTCATACTCACAAAATGGATAAGCTTGGTGGTCTTATAAAAGTAATGCCTTTAACAGCTTTCACTTTTTTTATTGGTGCAATTTCAATTTCAGGAATTCCTCCATTTAATGGTTTTATTAGTGAATTTTTAATTTACTTTGCCTCCTTTAAAACTTTAAGTTTAAGTTTAAATCATCCAAGTCTTCATACTTTCACCTCCAATCCCTCGGTGATAATTTTCATAACATTGTCTATTTTATCTTTGGCCATTATCGGAGGTCTTGCTCTTTTTTGTTTTTCTAAAGTTTTTTCTATTGTTTTTCTAGGAGAAATGCGCTCTAAAGAAATTGCAAAATTTTTGTTATTTTATAAGCATAATCAAAATGCCGATGGTGGAACATTAATAACTCTTCCTCAACTTTCATTATCATTTTTATGCATTCTAATTGGAGTTTTTCCAATGCTTGTTTTACCACTGCTTTCAGCTCCTATCAAATTTTTAACAAAAATTAATAATGATAATGTGATGGCAGAATTTTTATCTATCTCAAATATTTTTAAAAATATTACATTGACATTTTTTATTGCAGCTTCAATGCTAATCATCTTATATTTAGTTCGAAAAAGGAAACGTATTAAAGAAGGAACAACAACTCTTTCTCCTACTTGGGATTGCGGATACCATGCTCCTACTACAAGAATGCAATATAGTGCCTCATCATTTACAGCAACTCTTATTAATTTCTTTAATCACTTTATGTACTCTAAAAAAGAGTTATCAACTCCAACGAAATATTTTTGGGATAAGAATAATGATAATGATAAAGCGCACTTTCATTCCAGCAATTTAGATCTTATCACAGAATTACTATATCGCTTTTCATATCATAAAACTTTAAAATTCCTTTCTCACTTTATAAGAATACAAAATGGTAAAATCAATTTTTATATTCTTTATGTCATAATCTTTCTAATTATTATGCTAATTTGGAGTTTATTGGTAATTTAAAAAGGCGCTTTAAAAGGAGCTTGGAAAAAAATGAATTTTCAACTTTATCCTGTTTTATCTTTAATCATTCCTCTATTACTTGCTCCACTGCTCTATGGAATTATTAATCGTACTAAAGCAAAATTTGCAGGGCGAATTGGTTCTCCTCTGCTACAAACTTATTACGATCTATATAAACTAATTCATAAAAATTTCATTTATAGTACCAGCAGCTCCTGGATTATTCGCATTGGCTCTTTAATTATTTTTACAGTAACAGTAACCACACTACTGCTTCTTCCTTTTGCATGTATACCATCTGTAATTTCATTTTCAGGTGACATCCTACTTTTTGTATATATGTTAGCACTTATTCGTTTTATGATGATCTTATCAGGAATGGACGTGGGCTCAAGTTTTGAGGCCATGGGATCGGCCCGAGAAGGTTACTTTGCAATGTTAGCAGAACCAGCAGTTTTGCTTTCTTTAGTTACCTTAGTGGTACTGCCTGTAAGTAAAATCGATTTAAGTGTAAATACTCTTTTAAAAATGCTTACACTTAATAATTTCTTTACCATTTCACCAATTCTTTTTATTCTTAGTATTTCATTCTTTATAATTTTATTACTAGAAACATCTAGAATACCATTTGATGATCCAAATACTCACTTAGAATTAACGATGATTCATGAAGTGATTATTCTTGATCATGCAGGTCTAGACTTTGCACTTATTACCTATGCAACTTCACTTAAACTATGGATTTTTTCTAGTATAATATCTCACTTACTCATTCCAATTGATATTGTGGATAACCAACTTTTAAATATTATTATACATCTCATATCGATTTTTGCTATCAGTATTGTTGTTGGTATTGTTGAATCAACTTTTGCACGCTTAAGATTAATTAGAGTTCAAAATTTAATTTTAGGTACTTTTGTATTATCTTTTATTTCATTTATTATTTGCTGGATATAAAATATGAATATTGAAAAAATTCAAACTATATTATTAATTATTTTCTTGATTGTAAATTTTCCTCTAATAGGGATGTCTCGCACACTTTCCGTATTAAAATTTTTTATTTTTCAAGGTATATTGTTAGCATTTAGTGCCTTCCTTTTTAATTATGAGGAATCAGTTCAAAAATTTATTTTGCCCACATTAATTCTTTTTGCCAAAGCAATTATTATTCCTTATTTAATTAAGGTAACCATTGTTAGCACTAAAGCATATGAAGAACGAAAACCATTCATAGCATTTGATACCTCTATAGTACTTGCCATAATTGCTACTATGGCGGCGATTTCTTTAGGCTCAAAACTTAATTTTCTCCCAAATATTTCTAGTCACACTATTGCTATTTCCTTATCCGTTATTTTCATAGGAATGATTTCTATCTTAGGCAGAAAAAATGCTATTTTTCAAATCATGGGATACATGGCAATGGAGAATGGAATATTTTTATTAACTCTACCTCTATCTCAAACCAATCCCTTAATTATTGATGTCTTAATTTTAGTTGATGTATTAGTAGCAATTACAGTAAGGAAGAATGCTGTCTATTGGATCAGCAAAGAGTTTTCTAGTATTGATGTAGATAAGCTAACTGCACTCAAAGGTTAATCGAATGAATAAAAATATCAACAAACTATTTGATTTAAAACAAATAAAATTATTTTCTTACACGCAATTTGAAAATTACTTGCAAGTGATAAATAGTGAATTAGATGGAGGGAAAAGAGTTGTCGCGCATTTTGCTGACACTACCACTGATAATAGCACTGACACTAGCACTGACACTAACGATGGCCCTACAAAATTCACAACTCTTTTTACAATTCTTTCAGATGACAAAAATTGTAAATTAGATGTTTATCAAGCAGCAATACCTTTTACCGCAATACCTTTTAGTTATCCTTCAATCACCACCACTTATCCTCAGATGCACATGTTTGAACGAGAAGTTTATGAGGAGTTTAATATAAGGCCTATTGGTCACCCTGCACTTAAAGCTGTTCGTGCAAAATTAAATAATGATCACTTGCAAATTGAAGGTGATGAAATACACGAAGTGGCAGTAGGTCCAGTACATGCAGGTATTATTGAACCAGGGCATTTTCGCTTTCAATGCCACGGAGAAAAAGTTTTTCATTTGGAAATATCTTTAGGTTATCAACATCGAGGTATTGAAAAACAATTATTAGTAGGGCCACATCCTAAAAATATTTATCAAATTGAGTGTGTGGCCGGTGATACCACAATTGGACACACATGGGCCTACTGTGAAAATATAGAAACATTATCATCTCCTCCTACTCAAGTCTCCACCTATAGCAATTTATTACGGGCCTTAATGCTAGAGCTTGAAAGATTAGCAAATCACGTAGGAGATTTAGGCGCTTTAGCAAATGATGTAGGATTTTTACCAACATCCTCTTATTGCGGTCGTATCAGAGGTGATTACTTAAATTTAACTGCCTATATTTGTGGAAACCGTTTCGGACGCTCAATGCTTAGGCCCAAGCTTCCTAACCTTAATAATTCTCATGGAACAAACTTTTTTTTAAGTGACTTGCAAATTGAATATATCAAAGGAAAATTAGAAGAGATCTATAGAGATACTATCGGGGCAACCAATCTACTTTGGAAAAATTCGACCGTGCTTTCAAGATTTGAAAATACTGGAATTGTAAATTATCAATCTTCAATTGATTTAGGCCTTGTTGGTGTTGCCGCAAGAGCAGCAGGTGTTCATCTTGATTGCAGAAAAAGTTATCAACAAAATCTTTGCTCTCACTATGATAAATTAGAAATTGCTACTTGTAATACAGGGGATGTTTGGGCCCGTGCCTTTGTTAGGAAAACTGAAATTGATCAATCTGTTAAATTAATTAAATTAATTTTATCTGACCTAAAAATACAAAATAAAAAAATGCATAAAAATTCTACTTCTAATTTTCCTTTGATATATTCAATTTGCAAGTCACTTAAAAAAAAGTTTGTTCCATGAGAATTATTAAGGTTAGGAAGCTTGGGCCTAA
>JADGAM010000134.1 GCA_015232015.1 Oligoflexia bacterium
TAAAACAAACACATCGAGTTTTATTTCATTCAGGAGCTACTGAAGGTATAAATTTATTAGTTAAGGGATGGGCCTTAAATTTAAAAAAATCAAAATCTTCGCATAACAATTTTTTTTATTTTTCTGATGTTGACCATTCTGCGGTTTGGAATTTGCAAGATGATTTACATCTTTATGCACCTGAGACAATATCTACAAATGATGAAAAAAATGGAAAGATAAAAACAGTTCGCATTGCTGTTAATAGTTGTGGAGAGTATGAATTTAATTATGAGTTATTTGCTTCTTCTAATTTCGGTTCTAGTTCCGGTTCTAATTCCGCTTCTAATGTTGGTTCCGATCTAAATTTAAATATCAATCGTTTACTAAATTTTACATACGTTAATAATGAAACAGGTGTGGTGAACTCACTTGAAAAGGTTGTTAATTTAAAACAAAAATACCCTGAACTTTTAATTCATGTTGATGCTGTTCAATTACTTGGAAAGGTCAATAATTTTAAATTACTTGATCCCCATATTGATTTTTATACCTTCTCTGGACATAAATTTGGTGCACTAACTGGAATAGGTTTTTCTTTAATTAAAAAAGGAACAGAAAAGTTTATTCATCCACTTATTACCGGAGGCGGACAACAGTCGAACCTTCGCTCTGGAAGTGAAAATTTTTATGGCGTGTATTCTCTGATGAAGGCCCTTCAATATTTAGAGAAGCACTTTTCTTACGAAGAGCAGTTGAGAGCAAAAAAATACTTTGAAAATGAGTTAAAAAAATTTCTTAAAGATAATAATAGAGGGGAAATTGTCGGGATTGATGCTAAAGAAAGAGATTTAACAACAATTATGTTTATTGTTTATGATTGTAAAAGTGATATTTTACAAATGGCATTTGATTTGGCGGGTATCGATGTGAGTAGAGGATCTGCATGTAAAGCACAAACAGCTGAAGTTAGTAGAGTATTATTAGCAATGGGATATTCAGTTGATATGGCCAAAAAAGCAATACGAATTTCTTTTTCAACGTACATGACACTTAAGAAAGCACAACAATATTTTCAAAAAGTAAAAAATATCCTTGAAAGATTTGTTAAATAAAACTACCTTTATTTTTATTGAATGAATGAATAAAAATAATGGATATAAAATAAATATGAACTTCGTATCAAATAGATCTTCAAGAATAAATCAATTAAAAAAATTAATTTCTGAAAGGATTGTTATTTTGGATGGAGCAATGGGAACAATGCTCGAATCAAAAAAAATTGATCCTAAATTGTTTTTAGGTGTGTATGAGATGTTGAACGTGAATGCCCCTCAAATTGTTGAGGAAATTCATTTGGAATATCTGAAGGCCAAAGCTGACATAATTAAGAGCAATACCTTTCAAACACAAGCAATAGTTTTAAGAGAGCATTTTACTGATATTGATGCTGGTGTTGTTGATGTTGATATTAATGATCTGGCCTATAAATTAAGTTTTGCAGGTGCTGAGATTGCAAAAAAAGCAGTTACTAAATATGGACATGGATTTGTGGCCGGGTGTATTGGACCTACTACCAAATCGCTTTCTCTTAATTCAACTGCTTCTAATTTTTCAGATGAAATAAAAGATGAAATAAATTTTGATAAATTGCTTGCTGATTATTATCAAGGTGTGCGTGGCCTTTATGATGGTGGTGCTGATTATTTTTTAATTGAGACCTCTCACGATACCTTAAATATTAAGGCGGCCGTACTTGCAATTGAAAAATTTCATAGTGAATTTGTGGACTCGCCAACTCATCCTCACCTTCCTATTGCAATTTCGGCAACAGTAAACAGCGCTGGTCAAATGCTGGCAGGACAAAATATACTTGCATTAATTACTTCTCTAGAACATCTTGAATTATTATATTTAGGATTAAATTGTTCTATGGGCCCAGATTTAATGAGAGAACACTTAAAATTATTAGATCAACATTCACCTTTTGCAATTGCCTTAGCACCCAATGCAGGCATTCCCGATGAAGAGGGTAGATATGGTGAGAGTGCAGAGTTTTTAAAAGTGATGCAAGAATATTTATCTTCTGGCCTATTAAATGTTGTTGGCGGTTGTTGTGGGACAAATCCTCACTACATTAATGGCCTTGCGGAGAGGGCGGTAAAATGTTTACCAAGATTACCAAGAAAAAAAATAAATGAGAAAGAATGTAGACTTTCTCAAATTGATATTCTGGATGTTAACCATATTAACCATATTAACCATATTAACCATATTACCCCTGAACGACCAATACTAATAGGTGAAAGAACCAATGTAGTTGGCTCAAAAAACTTCAAGACACTTATTAGATCAAAAGATTTTGAAGCGGCAACTGAAATTGCACAGATGATGGTAAAAGATGGAGCGCAAATTATAGATGTATGTCTTGCTGATCCTGATGGTGATGAATTAAGTGACATGAATGCATTTTTGAGTCTTTTAACAAGAAAAATTCGTATTCCCATTATGATAGATTCGATAGATGCTTTAGTTGTAGAATCTGCTTTAAAAAAATTGCAAGGTAAATGTATTATAAATTCCATAAATTTGGAAAATGGAGAAAGTCGTTTTGCTCGAGTTGCAAATTTATCTAAAAATTTTGGAGCAGCATTAGTAGTAGGCACAATTGACGATCATCCCACTCAAGGACTAGCACTAGATTGTAATCGCAAAATGGAAGTTGCACGAAAAGAGTATGAGCTATTAACAAAAAAATACTCAATTAATCCTAAAAATATTTATTTTGATCCCTTAGTTTTTCCTCTGGCCACTGGAGACAGTAAATTTGCAAATAGTGCAGTTGAAACATTAAATGCTTTAAGAGAAATAAAAAACGAATTTAAAGAATGTAAAACTCTTCTTGGAATATCAAATCTTTCATTTGGACTTCCAACTGATGCCAGGGATGTATTAAACTCAGTATTTATTTTTCATGCAACTAAGGCGGGTTTAGATTTTGCAATTGTAAATCCAAAAAAGATATTTAAAATTTCAAATATTTCTAAGGAAGAAGTTGCAGCGGCCGAGGATTTGATATTTAATCGTCATAGTGGTGCACTTGCAAAGTTTGTAGATTTATTTAAAAAGAAAAAAAATAATCTTAAGTCTTCTTCTACTACTTCTACTACTACTACTACTATTGCTATTACTACTTTAAATAAAGAAAATTGTAGTAAAAATATTTCATCAGCAATTGTGGAAGGGATTAGAGGAGAATTAAAGCAAAATTTAGATTACCTTCTTCAACAAGAGAAGATGAATCATTATGAAATTATAAGTGGACCACTTCTTATAGGAATGCAAGAGGTGGGACAGTTATTTGCTGAGAATAAATTAATTATATCAGAGGTATTACAATCAGCAGAAGTTATGAGATGGTCAATTGATTATTTAAATAAAAATAATCAAAATGTAGCATCATCTTCATCTTCATCTTCATCTTCTTTCTCACCGTCTCCTTCCAAATATTTTTTTAATGGCAAACTTTTATTGGCCACCGTAAAAGGTGATGTCCATGATATTGGTAAAAATTTAGTAGATATTATTTTTTCCAATAATGGTTTTGAAGTAATAGATTTAGGTATAAAAGTTCCAGTAGAAGAAATTATTAAAAATTATTTTGAACATAGGCCAAATTTGATAGGGCTTTCTGGCCTTCTTGTTAAATCTGCTTATCAGATGATTGATTTTCTTAAGGCCTTTAATGAGGCCAATATAAGCGTACCTGTAATTGTTGGTGGAGCTGCCTTAACAAAAAATTTTGTTCAAACAAAACTTGTGCCTCTATACAGAGGAGAAGTTATATATGCAAAAGATGCAATGGATGGATTGTTATTGGCCCAACAAACGCTTAAAAAAAAAATCATGTTTTAACAAGTAAAGATCTTCCTTACAACGAAATACTTGCTCTCATAAATAAGTCGATGTTTTATGGTCATCATTTAGGAATTAATGGAGAGGCCCTTAGTTTAATTATTAATGAAAAAATCGAATTATTAAAAAATAAATATCCCAAAATTTATAACATTTATGAATTAGCTCAATCTTTAATTCAAGAGTATAAAAATGATTTTGAATTTAAAGCTGTATATTCCTATTATAATGCCTCAGTTGATGTAGCAAAAAATGAAATATTTTTAAGATTAAGAGATGTCACTAGTAATGCTAGTAATACGAGTATTACTAGCATTAAATGGGAAGGAGGTTTAGAAAGGTTACAAGAATTAATCCCAACAGAAACAGAAGAGGAAAATAATATTTTTATTTTTGTAGCGACAGTGGGATCCAAGATCTTTGAAAAAGTCGCATACTTGAAAGAAAATGGTGATTTTTTAAAATCTCATATTTTACAATCACTGGCCCTTTCCTTCGCTGAGGCATTAGCTGAAGCATTAACTAAAACATTAACTAAAGTTATGACAGAAGGTGGTGGCAGACGCGATTGCGTAAGATTATCTCCTGGATATGCAAAATCCTTTGATCTTGAAGTACAAAGAGATATTTTTGAACTTCTTGATCCAGAAAAAAATATTGGTGTTTCTCTCTCAACAAATCTAGTTATGTCCCCTGTGGCCTCTGTCTCTGCCTTCGTATTTTCTACATGCGGCCCTTCTATAGGCGGCCTTTAGTTTTTAGCAGGCAAATATACTAAGAATCTTACACCCATACTACTGTTTCCAGGAATCCTATCTTCTATTTCTATCTTTCCACCTAAATTATCGATTAACGATTTAACAATATATAGGCCAAGCCCACTGCCACTCGATTTGGTTGGGCCACGTTTGGAGCGTTGGAATACTGTTTTTTTTATATCATCGGGGATACCAGTTCCGTTATCTTCAAACGACACCAGGTAGTAGTCAGTGTCATTAATATAAATCTTGCTTACATCAATATTTAACTTTAATGGTTCATATTCATTGGAGTGCTTTATGGCATTATCAATAAGATTACTAAACACATCCTTTAATAGAGGATTGGCCTGTACAATATTACCATAGTGTGGGGTATAGTTTATAGTTGCATTCAGATTGGGTATGCTTGAATAATTTTTTAGTGCTTCTTCAAGCATATTGGCCAAATCGATATTTTCCAGAGCATGCTCTCTATTTTTAAAATCTTGAATTTTGCGTACGGTTCTAATCAGCTTAATAGCATTTGTCATGGCATTAAGCGAATCTTCAATTAAAATTCTGTCTGCACCTTCCAACTTTCCCTTGGTGTTCATTATATATTCTGCCATTTCTAATTGGGCCAACATAATTTGATGTAAGTTACTAATATCATGGCTCATTAAATCGAAGTATAATTCTGTCTGGGATTTGGATTCCTTTAAATCTTTTTCTGCCTGTTTAAGGTTATTGATGTCAGTTAAACGTATTATGCTACCTAAAACATCATTATTAGAATCTAATAGTGTAGCTGTACTTAGTAATATATAAATATGTCTTTTGTCGGACAGGATTACACTTGCTTCAACGTTGTTGTATTTATTGTTACCTCCTGCTTCTGTAGAGGTAAGTAATGTATCTTTGAAGGAAAATAATCTATCGTTTTCAGAAATTATTTTTATGGTTAATAAATGGTCAAAGTTTTTATGTAGGCAACCAATATTTTGACAGAATTTTTCTTGAGCTAAATTGCTTGCAAGAATAACACTCCCTTCTTTATCACAAACAAAAAGCGCATCTGTGATTTGTCCTAATATAGAGATAGCGAGATTCCCTTCTTCAATTATTTTTTGATTCTTTTTTTGTTCAGATAGATCAGTAATAATAAGACAAAAAACTAATTCCTCTGTCATCAATTGAATAGCATTAAGAGATAAGAAAACAGGCATAATTTTCTTATCTTGTATTTCTATATTAATCTCTTGTTTAATTCCGCTAGGGTTTATGATTTGGGTGGGTTGATCAATCATAGTTAACATGTTTTTATTTGTTTTATTTTCAACAATAAAGTCACGTTTTATATCCTCAAACATATTCTTAACTATTGTTTTTTGATTAGCGGGTATAAAATCAAGTAGAGGCCGGCCAATTATTTTTTCTAAGGGTTGGAGGAAATAATTCGATACTATTTGATTAGAGTAGATAATAGTTCCATCTTTTCCTATTATTAAAGTACCTTCCTTCATTTGTTCTATTAATAATCTGTAAATTATATCTGTCCCTTGCAAAGTATAGATTTTTTCGCCTTTATTTCCGCTAACTACAATGGCATCAATTGTGCCGCTTTTAATGGCGTTTAATGTATCTTCAGTCTCTGTTAAACGTCTTTTGTATTCTTGAAGTTCTAAGAGTATCTCTTCAGTATTTATATTTTTATAAGTATCATCAACCATATGTTTTTACCCAAATTTAACATTTTTATTTTTCTTTATATTTAATATAATACTACTTATTAATAATATCTAGGCCTACCAAAACCTTTTCAATATCAGATAAGTCACCTATAATTTTTCTTATAGGAGAAGGTAGCTTTTTTATTAAAGTAGGAACTGCTATAATCTGCTCTCCTTTGAGCAAAGAGGGGTTTTGATAAATATCAATGACCTCAAGCTCATAACGATTTTCTAGATGAGTGTTGCATATCTTAGTAATATTTTCGATGGCCTGCTTTGATTTAGGAGTCATTCCAGTTATGTAAAGCTTAAGAATATATATTGATTTTTTACTATCTTGCAGAGTCTGTTCAAAGTCTTTAGTTTTATTACTACTTTGATTTATATCGGGAGCAGAGGTAGTAGTATCTTCTTTTTCTATTTTTTCTATTGTTTTTGGCCTTTTGGTATTCATCTGCAGATACTCTATTTTTTTAAAAAAATGGTTATTATAAGGGCCTGTAGACCCTAATTTGCTAAAATTTAATGAATGGACTTTTTTATATCTAGGCCTACTAAAACTCTCTCTTCATCTGCAAGATTTCCAATAATTTTTTTTATAGGAGTAGGAAGTTTTCTAACTAAAGTAGGAATAGCTATTATCTGATCTCCTTTGGCCAATTTAGGATTTTCTAATAAGTCTATTACTTCAATTTTATATTGATCACCAAGATGTTTCTTACAAATTTCTTGTAAGTTAGCAAATGCTTTTAAACAATTAGGAGTTTTCCCTGCTACGTAAAGTTTTAACAAATAAGTATCTTTATCTTCTTCATTATCTTCTTCATTATCTTTTTCATTGTCTTCTTCATTGTTATTTTTTTCAATATCATCTTTCTCACTTTTTAAATCTTTTTTTTTCATAAATATTTTTTGCCTTTATTTTAATTCTATTATCTACATCTATTATTAGTTCAATACCTTTTTTACCTATGACAAACTCTCTGCTTTGATTTGAATGGGCCATACCTCTAGATTTAATAATATAAAGACTTCGGGTTCTTTCTCCATTATATTCAATATTTTTAAGAAGAATCCAGGTATCTATTAAAGAAGATATATCCATTGAAGTATTTTCGTAGCTTTCATCACCTTTCTGAAAATAAGTGAAAATAGAGGTGATCTTCTTACTTTTTAAAAAATCCAATAGACGAGTTAACATACTTTGAGTATCTCTTTTTAAAGAGATACTGTTAAAAGTTGATATAGGATCTAGTATAACTACATGTGGAATATAATCGCTTACAAGTTTATAAATTCTTGATAAATGCTCTTCCATTCCTATTAAAGTAGGACGGATCATTTGGATCATCAACTGCCCACTTATTAAATGTTTTTTAAGATCAATATTTATTGTTTTTAAGTTACGAATAAGTTGATCTTTTGATTCTTCGAATCCTAAGTAAAGAACTCGTTCTCCACGTTCACAATTGCTATTAGCGAAAGTAGATGCGAATGTAGACTTACCAATTCCAGAAGAACCAGAAATCAAAACAGCACTTCCTTTATAGAACCCTTTCCCTCCTAGCATATTATCAAGTTTAGGAATGCCAGTAGTAATCATTTCAGTAGAAACCTCATATTCAAGTTGGACTGAAGTTATAGGCAGAACCGAAATTCCATTTTCGTTTATAATAAAAGGATATTCGTTAGGACCATGAGTGGAACCTCGATATTTTATAATTTTTATTCTTCTAATAGAAAGTTGTTCAGAAAAAGTTCTATTAATATGAATTACACAATCAGAAACATATTCCTCAATGCCATTTCTGGTTAAACTTAATTGGTTTGTTCCCTGTTCTCCAGTTACTATTGCTGTCATATTTTTTTCTTTTAACCAAGCAAATAATCTTCTGATTTCGGACCTTAAAATTGCTTCATTATTAAATCCAGAAAAAAGATTTTCAATGGTGTCTATTACAATTCGTTTGGCATTAATTAAGTTAATAGCGCTTTCTAAACGTAAAAATAGGCCTTCTAGATTATATTCACCTGTTTCTTCTATTTCGCTCTTGTCGATCTTGAAATATTCTAAAAGTAATTTATTATCTTCTATCAGCTGATCTACATTCCATCCAAATGAGTACATATTTTTTTTTATGTCTTCTTCTTTCTCTTCAAAAGAAATATATAATCCTGCTTCATCTTTTAACTTTATTCCATTAACTAGGAATTCCATGGATAATATAGATTTACCACTTCCCGCCTGCCCACAAACAAGAGAGACTCGGCCTTTAGGAAGACCTCCATAAGTTATTTCATCAAGGCCTACAATGCCGGTAAGACTTTTTTCAAGAATATTGGAAGTGTTGGATGGCCTTAGGTTTTCATTCATGATGTTTAACTCTTTCAAGTGAAGGCGATAGTACCAGGGGTAATAACTATAAGAAACAAGCAACGTAATATATAACAAAATTTATGTCAAATTCCATTTTTTATACTTAGTTTTAAACTAAGTATAGTTTTTAAATTTCAAAAAATAAATTATGATGTTGATGTCTTTACATTAGGTATTACTTAACTATGAGAAATTTGAATTATAAATGTTTTGTAAAAGTAATAAAAAATAAATAAAGTTATAATACTATAATTTAACTTTTTAGAGGACTACCATGCGAGCAATATGGACTGGTATTCTAAGTTTTAGCTTAATAAATATTCCAATACGCCTTTATCATGCTACTAATGAGGAAGAGATTGAATTTAATTTACTTCACAAAAAAGATTTGTCACCCATTCGTTATATAAGAATTTGTAGCGCTGAAGAAAAAGAAATTCCATATGATGATATCGTTAAAGGTTACGAATATCAAAAGGGACAATATGTAGTGATGGAAGATAAAGATTTTAAAAAAATCAATCCTTTGAAAAGTAAACTAATAAATATTTTAGAGTTTGTAATAGAAGAACAGGTAGATAGTGTTTATTATGAAAAACCTTATTTTTTGGCCCCCAATAAAGGCGCTGAAAAACATTACATTCTACTTCGTGAAGCTATAAAAAAATCAAAAAAAGTTGGAGTGGCAAAATTTGTAATGAAAAATCGTGAACATTTAGGAATAATTAAATCCTATGAAAATATCATGGTCTTAATGCAGCTTCGTTATGAAAGTGAAATAAAAAATCCTCATGAGCTAAACCTACTTTTTAAAGAAGAAATATCAATTTCTAGTTCTGAATTAGATAGGGCGGTTCTTTTAATTAACCAACTTACTGGAACTTTCAAACCTAAGCAGTATCATGATACTTATGTGGAAGAATTAAAAAATGTTATTGAAGAAAAAAAGCAAGGAATAAAACCCAAGAGCAAAGCTAAAGTTGCGAAACTAATTTACACTCCTCCAGAAGATTTGATGTCAACTTTACAAGCAAGTTTAAAAGAAAATAAAGAGAATAAAGAAAAAAAGAAAAGGAAAATTATTGTCACTAAATAATTTAGTATATAGGAAAATTTACGGTTTAATAATTAGGCCAGCAAATAAGAAACTTCCACTGTTGTTTTCTCTAATAATAAAATAAAATGGACGATTGACATTCATTACAAAAGGAGATGTTGGGGGCGCACTGGTGTACCTTATTCCAACTGCAGTTACTGCTGCCGCTTCTGTGCCGTATTCATCAACATTTACAAAAGTTTTTTGTAAAACAAAACTTACTTGTACACTTTTTGGTGTTAGTTTTGAGAAGTTAGCATTATTGCTAAAAATACTTTTAATACCGACATTTTTTAAATCGTCATTTAAAATTTTCTTATATTCGAACTTAAACTTGGGCATTTTTAAAATACCGGTACGTGATTCGCTCTGATTGCTTAGCTGATGCCAAAATTTATCTGTCCAAATTCGTTTACCCTCTTGAACAAACGCTTTATAACCCTTTTGGCGGGGTAAGATCACATAGGCACTTACAGAGGATTTCTTGTATGGCATTTCAACAACTTGAACTTTTTCATCTTCCCAATAAGACCAATCATTTCGCTGCTTCATCATTAAAACTTTGTTACCTCTACTATTTTCTCCCCAAGAATAAAAAAGTCCATTACTGTCGGTTGAATCTTTTGAAAATGGAGATTCCCACTGACCTTTAAAGTATGTGGCGTTGGCCAACAACATTACTAATCTTTGTAAATCTTCGGAAGAAAGTATTTTGGTGATTTTATTATGTGTTTTTAAAGAAACCCAATCATTTATTTGTTCAACAGCTTTTGGATCACTGAAATCTAGCATACTGGATTTAGCATAGTAAAATTTTTCAACTAAATTTTTATATTCTGGGTAAACAGGAAAATTCATATCAACCCAGAGGCCATTGGCGATTTCTAAAGTAAACACACTTCCATTATTGTTATTGTTGTCTGTATTGGAATTGTCGCTAGAAGTGGAAGAAGAAAGATTTTCCAGTAATAATTTATTGGCACTATTAATTTTTTCTAGAGAATCTTGATTTTCATTCATCACCCGAAAAAGTTCATTTTTTGTACTTCCATCAACAGCATTTAAAACAAGGTTAAGCGCCATTGTAAGTGAAAAAGGGGAGATGAAGATATTTCGTTCAGATCGTTCATTAACTTCCGCTTTGACAAGTTCTGAAGTAAACTTTAAAGCAAAATTATTTTGTTTTTGTAAAATGTTTGAGACATTCTTATTATCTAAATCAGTTTTAGCTTCATTTTCAGCATATGCAAAAAAACAACAAAATAAAAGTGATAAAAAGCTGAAAATAATAAAAGTAATAATAGGAATATAAGAGGGGGAAAAAATTATTTCTTTTTTTGTCTTCATCAAAAACTCCTTGCTTTTATATTTTATATAATAAATATTTTCGGGGGGATATTAACATTAGCAATTATTGATGTATATATTCGTCTTTTAAAGTTAGAGAATATCTACTCAGAGAAAAATTCACTCTTTATAAAAAAAACTTCATAAAAAATTCATAAAAACTTCATAAAAATATTAGTTATATAAAATTTTA
>JADGAM010000135.1:0-4962 GCA_015232015.1 Oligoflexia bacterium
TTTGCTTATTGGAACGCTTTCTCGTGCCTATTACCTATTTTTTTCCAATATGAGATACGACGAATCCTATAGCTATGTTTATCTTGCATTCCACGAATAATGTATAAAAAAGGGCATACAAGAAATTATTGAAGCAGTCACTAGACCGACTAAACTACTATAGAAAATACGTCCAATAAGATATCCTAAGAAAATATTCAAAACACCTCCAACAAAGGCAGACAGTCTTAATGAGGCAGGATAATTACCAAAAATGGCAGCAGATATTTTCATAAGTACAGTATTAAAAAAGTGATTATTGGACAAATCCTGTTGCGATACTGCTTTAAATATATTCTGTGAAGCAAGATAAACATAGCTATAGGATTCGTCGTATCTCATATTGGAAAAAAATAGGTAATAGGCACGAGAAAGCGTTCCAATAAGCAAAATAAAAAAAAGTACTATTAAATACGTCTTTTTTTCTTGCTTGAGGTGAACAAAACATTCACCAAATAAACTTTTAATAAAATCAATAAAATCACAAAAAAATTGACGAAAATATTCTCGTTTTTTATATATAAAAAATCCTATTAACACGGATGCCACTAATGAAATAAATGAACAAATTAAAACTTTGATATACATTTCCGGCGTAAAGATATCACAACTACCGTCCGTGGATATTTTGTCTAATTTATTTCTTAGATATTGATATTGAAATAACTTTAATAAAATGGATGTAATATATTCCATCTGCTGCTTCCTCTAGTTATAATTAAATTGGTTTAAAATCACTAAAAGTAAAGTTATTCAAAGTTTGCAATATCATTGCCCATAATTTAATCTTTTCACTGATACATTAACGCAATAACACTAGAATCTTCTTTTACTAAAGACACCTTGCCATTTTGCACATGATAAATAATGTCGCATTTTTTTAAAAGATCTATATCGTGGGTCACCATTATGATGGTCATACTATCTTTCACCTTAATTATATAGTCAAGAAGAAGATTTTTTGTATGTTGATCTAATGAATTAGTTGCTTCGTCTAAAATCAAAATTGAAGGTGTTTTAAAAAGTTCTCTGGCCCAACATAATCTTTGAATTTGTCCGCCGGAAAAATTCTCTCCATTTTGCGAAAGCAACGAATGCATTTTGTTTGGCAATGAATTTATGTGATCATATAAATCAACATCCTTTAAAATTTGCTTCAAAGAAAACTCTTCTTCGCTCTTGGACTGTGTCCAAAAAGTAAGATTATTGTAAACTGTATCGTGGAAAATAACGTTCTCCTGAGCAACATAAGAAACCCTCTTGCAAAAATCATCATAGTTGAGAGTATGATGAGATTGCGTTCCATAAAAAATCGTACCTTCCGTAGGTGTAAGCAGACCTGTCAGCAAATTAAGAATGGTAGTCTTTCCTGAACCAGATTTTCCTATCAAAGCCACTATCTTTTGATGAGGAAAAGAAAAAGTACTCTTATAAAAAACCTCTTTTCCATTAGAAAATCTAAATGAAACCTCTTTAAACTCCACAGATGATTCTCTTGTATAAACATCCTGGCCAAGCTCCACTTGGTCAGCAACATTTTCTTGATGTGCAGAGGAACCATTCTTTACCTCCATGAGCATTTCTTCGATAAGCTTAACGCTTCCAAAAAAACGTAAAATTTTTCTTGCGTTATGCTGTAAAGCTATCGCATTTTGAAGAGCACTGTATAAGAGAAAAATTATATACAGTAATTCAATGGTACTTTTTTGTTTATGTATTACGAAGTAATAAACAACAACGGACATAGCTATAGCTATTATCGGCTCAAAAAGATACTGTGATATTGAAGTAACAATTTCTTGCCTTTTGGTGGTCAAACTTACTTCATGGACATACTTTTGCAAGTAAGGGAAAATTTTTGTAATGGAATTTGTTCCCTTTATATATTTAAAGTTATTAAAAACTTGGATATTCAAATCCTGCAAAAAAGAAAACTGACCAATTGATAGTATCGATAAATCCTTTATCTTGCTGTTGAGCTTAATAATCATTGGCAAAAGCGGAATCCCACTTAAAACAAGTAATAAAACTAGTTTTGGACTATGAATAAGAGGGATACTAAAATATAGAAGAGTAAAAAAGATATTTGTTATCTCTACGGAAAGAATTTTAAATCCTGCACAGACCTTTTCCGTTTCTTTGGTTATGACATTGGCGATATGTCCAAGTGGTTTTGTTATAAATTTTTCATATTCAATCTGGTACAAACCTATACATAATGCCTCTCTCATTTTTGTCAGAAGGAAATAGCTAAGTCTGCTCGCATATATGCTAATACATATTGAAAAAAAGGCCTTCAAGGTAATTGCTATGGCCATACCTAGTAGGAGATTTTTGAGATTATAATCAATACTTAAAAAGAAAAAAAATTTTTTAAAATATGTATTGATAAAATTTTGTTGGTCTACACCCTGTAATATTGGAAGAATTCTGCCAATTCCAATCCATTTAAAAAAACCTGCACCAGTAATAATTGCAATTAAAAGGTAAAAACGAAACCCAATTTGGCGAATATAGAATCTGATCATAAAAATAAAGGAATTCATAAAAGAGACAATACAATCTCTGGCAATATATTGGAAGTATGAAATTATATTTGCAGCGAATCATGAGGCAATTAATTTAAAGGATTTTATATTGCATTTCGTATGATGTGTGTATATTAATTTTACATATGAATAATATCAATAATAGATCTAAACCTTCCAGTTCCACTGACAAGAACACCTCACGTTCGATGCAAGGATATTTAAAAATCTTTAAATATTACTATTTCTTTTTTGGGAAAAAAATTCTTTTCCCAATTCCCCTTATGATTGCAATAACCCTTTTTGAAGGAATAAGCTTGGGATTAATTATTCCAGTCATTCAGGGAACAACTAATAACAATCCATTAAATAACTATTTGAAGCAAGCACTTCTTCTTTTAGGAATTCCATTTTCTCTCCCAAACATATTGATAGTTCTTGTTTTACTGATATTATTTAAATCCATACTAATGATTTTGATGTTGGGCATTATTTCAACAATAAATGCCAACTTGTCAGAAAAAATAAGATTAAATCTATTCCAAAAAATATTTAAAATTAATTATCAATACTTTGCTAAATTTGATATCGGCCTATTAAATAATGCAATCTCAGGGGAGATTGGACTATTAGTATCTTCCTTTAAAATAGGACCTGATTTTCTTATGAGTGTTTTTTTTAGTTTTGCATACATCCTCATTCCCATAATATTAAAACCTAGTCTTGTTTGTATATTTTTAGTGTTATGTCTTTTAATTTATCCACTAATATTAAAATTGAATCGATTAGAAAAAACCTATTCAAGAAAAACCACGGAATATTCTGGAGAAATGCAAAAAATACTAATTCAAGCATTTCAATTTTATAAATATTTAAAAGCCACTCGAACGTATCAAACAGTTATTGATAGAATTATCATCAAAAACAAAGAACTCTGTAATATTGGACTGACACAACAAACTTTTATTGCGATCTCTGGCAATCTTTTTGAACCTCTTATTGCACTAATAATATTTGGAGCTATTCTATATCAAGTCAATATAACTTCAATCCCTATGGTGGAATATGCTTACCTTCTTTTTCTAATGGCACGAGCATTACAATATCTAATTTATGATCATTCTTTAATTCGGGCGGAAGAAAATTTTGAAAAATATAAAGAGAACAATAATCATACTGATAATAAGATAGATCATGAAAATTTTGTAAAAAATAATTGTTACTCTCAGATAAAAGGGTCTATCGAATTTAAAAACATTTCCTTTGCGTACGAATTTACAAAAAAAAATATTTTCAAAAACTTAAATTTTATCATCCCTGAAAAATCTGTTGTGGCCTTTGTTGGAAAATCAGGTGCTGGCAAAACAACTATCGTAAATTTACTACTAAAACTAGTAGAGGCACAAGAAGGAGAAATTTTAATCGATGGGATTTCTTACTCTATGTTGCATCGTGATTATCTAAGAAATTTATTTGCTTACGTCGGACAAGAAAAGGTGATATTTAACGACACAATTTTAAATAATATTGTTCTTTTTGAGCAAAGGGAAAATATAAATCAAAAACAGTTAGAACATTCCATAAATTTTTCAGGGTTAAAAGAATTTGTTGCAGACAATACTTTAGGATTAAATACAAAAATTGAAGGTTTTGGGCAAAACATATCAGGGAGACAACGCCAAAGAATATGTATGGACAGAGAATTTTATAAGGATAAGCCAATTATTATAGTTGACGAGGCCACCAATTCTTTGGATGTTGGAATGGAAGAACAAATTTTAAAAAATATCCTTTCGTTTAAAGGAGAGAAAACCATCATTCTAATCTCGCACAACATCTCCTCTTTAAAGGAATGTGATTTAATTTATGTTATTGAAAATGAAACTATTTTAAAATCTGGAAAATATGAGCAGATTTTTCTTGATTCCAAATAAATAACAAAAGGATTTTAATAATGTCTGAATTTAAAAAAGAATATTTAGAAAAAAACATACAAGTTCATGAAACAGTATATCTCGATAATCCATCCCAAATAGGAAAAGGAACTAAGATATGGCATTTTAGTCATATAATGAGAGAATGTGAAATAGGTGAATTATGTAATATAGGTCAAAATGTAGTAATAAGTCCTAACGTAAAAATTGGGAATAATGTCAAAATCCAAAATAATGTTTCGATTTATACTGGTGTTATTTGTGAAGATGATGTGTTTCTGGGTCCATCCATGGTTTTTACAAATGTCATAAATCCTAGAAGTCATGTTACAAGAAGAGATGAGTATAGAAATACACTTGTTAAAAAAGGAGCATCGATAGGAGCAAATGCTACAATAGTATGTGGAATTACCTTGGGTAAATATTGCTTCATCGGAGCAGGAAGCGTGGTTACCAAAGAT